>CALGPD010000001.1 GCA_937960625.1 uncultured Spirochaetia bacterium
TGGTAGGCCCTAGGCCGCTAACTTATTACGATGTATTGCGCTTAAAATGGGACAGATTTGAGTATAGAATACGTTGGTCTGTTAAACCGGGTATAACAGGGCTTGCCCAAATTTTTGGCGGAAAAGGTAAACGTGTTTCATTTTTTCTCGATACAAAATATATACAAAAGCAAAACGTTTTTTTCGATTTTAAACTCGTGATAATTTCTTTTATAATAAACCTTTTCGGTAAAAAAATTGTGAGAAAAAAACTTAGAAAAAAGAAACGGGAAGCAGGTTTAAAAAGAAAAACAGGTACTAAATTAACCGTTTGAGTTATTTAACATCTCTGTTTAAATACTCAATCTTTATAAAACGGAACTTTGTACGATCTCTATAAATTTTCCAACGGTGTATATGGCCAATCCAGCCTATGCCCAAAAAGTGTTTAGGGTCCCTTACTCCGCGGCGTTTGCGGTAATTAAACGCTATTACGGAACCCGGATTTATGCCTAAGGGGGGGCTGCCCTGCGCTTCTACATACATCCATTGTTTATTTTCAACATTATACAATTCAGCAGGCACATGGCCGACTATGCCGAGTTTACGAGCCGGAATTCTCAATATTCTCATAAAAGCAACGAATAAATCACTTATATTCCAGCAGCCGCCAACGCGTTTTTTAAATACTTCACTTACATGCTTATATTTCGGCCAATTTTCCACCGTATCAGGAATGTTATTACGTTTACAGTATACGCTCCAATGGGTAATGTTTTTCGCTATCCATTTCCATAAAGTATAAACCTTTTGTTTTAAAGTATATTTATTTCCGGTGATACGTTTTACAAAGTTTACTAAAACAGGGTTATGAATATCATAGTATTTGGTTTTCGCGTTCGCAAAATAATAATATCTATGATTTGGGTTCGTTACAGCATAGAATTTATCCGGCATAAGATTTATGGTCTTTGTTATAACGCTAATTTCTAAAACAAGTTTTTCAGGAAAACCTCTGCTGAAATCAAATTCCACATAGTTCCGGTCATGTATTTTGAAAATTCGTTTATATTTGAAAGAACTTTTAACGTATAATAGTTTCTGATATGCCCTGTCTATAGGCAGATTGATTCTAATAATACCGGGTTTTAAATGCTTTATGTATTTTTCCATCATCTCTTTAAATCTAAGTTTATACGTTATTGTAACCTTTTTTGGAGATAACTTTTTCATCATGTTTACGTTACCGGCTTTTTTCGCGTGATAATAAGCTTTTTTTAAATCAAGCGTTTGCCTGTAATGATAATATAAAAGTGTGTTATGAAAGCTTTTTATACTCTTAGAGTTTTTGAGTTTATGCAGATACTTATTTGCAAGATTTAATAATTTTTTATAACGTCCGGATTCTCTATATGCTCTTGCAAGCCAAACCACAGTGTATTCTTTACTACTCATTTTATAACCGCGGTTATAAAGTATCTGTTTAAAGTAATTTATTCCCCGTAAATATTGACGCGGTTTCATATAGAATAAACAAACAACGCCCGCGTGAGAATAAGTATATATGTTAGGGAGTTTGTTTTTTCTTTTGTATAATAAAATTGAATAATCAAAATACCTTAAAGCAGTTCTATACTTTTTTATTGACATGTACATGTTGCCGATATGAAGAAAATATAAAGGTGTATGTTTGTATAAATGTTTGAGCTTTAGAATAAAGTTAAACGCGGTGTTTGGTTTCTTAAACTTATTTAAAATCATACTGGCAGAAACCATAACCAGCCAGACAGGCGGTTTTTTCTTCTGCTCTAAATATAGTTTTAGAGCAATTTTATAATGTTTATACGCGTTGTTTGTGTCTTTAAAATGATTTTTATATACATTACCAAGGTGATAATGTATAAAACCGTTTTTATTAAAAACCTTTGCTGCTCTAATAAGGTAGTATACAGCCGGCCTTTTTTTATTAAGATTGTTTAATAAAATATTTGATAATTGAAAATATATCCCGCTTGAGTATGGCCTCTTATTTAACCTCCTGAAAATACTTAAAGCTTTTATATACGAGTTTACAGCGAGGTTATATTTTTTAAGTTTGGAATAAACTCCTGCTATTTCAATTTCCAGCAGTGCATAATCCGGTTTTAATGCTGCTGCTTTTCTGAAATAAAAAACAGCCCGGTTGTATTTTTTCGTTTTTCTATAAACATGGGCAAGGCCTCTATAAGCTTGATAATCAGACGGTTTCACTTTAATTGCTTTTTTAAAATAATTGACAGCCTGATTATACTTTCCCGCTCGAAGTTGTTTCCAGCCAATGGATTTTAAAACACCATAACTTTCCTGAGCCTTAATCCCGACAGCTAAAGTAAATGATATTGATACCAATATAAAAACAAAACACTTTTTTCCCATAAAAAAAATCCATAAAATAATAAGGTAAAAATATTATACGACTTTATATTTTATTTTTCAAGAGTAAAAAAACAATTATTTTCTTGACAATACAACGGAGAAATATACTATAATTAAAACCCGCGAACTGAGGATAAAATGAACAATGAAGAAATACCTCTAACCAGTACTTTTCCAATAGATTTTCCCGATGATTATATTGAGACGATTTATAAAGTTTATAAATATACGTTGACCAGCCAGGAAAGATTATTCGCTTTAATTAACGCTGTTGAATACGTTGTAAATAACGATATTGCCGGAGATATTGTTGAATGCGGAGTATGGAAAGGCGGCAGTATGATGGCTGTTATGGATACTCTAAACCGTCTGGGTAAAGAACGCGACTTATGGCTTTACGATACTTTTACCGGCATGACTTATCCTGAAGAATTTGACGTTGATTATAGAGGGCAATCCGCGAGAAATTTAATGGCTGTATCTGACAGGAACGAAGACAGGTCGGTTTGGTGTTTTTCAAGCCTTGATGATGTTAAAAAAAATCTCCAGATTATTCCATATCCTGAGAATAAAATAAAACTGATAAAAGGAAAAGTAGAGGAGACAATACCTGAAAATATGCCTGATAAAATTTCGCTGCTTAGATTGGATACGGATTTTTATTCTTCTACTAAACATGAGCTTGAACACCTTTTCCCAAAGTTAAGCAACCACGGTATATTGATTATTGATGATTACGGACATTGGCAGGGAGCTAAAAAAGCCGTTGATGAATATGTTGCGGAAAACAAAATTAAAATATATTTAAACAGGATTGATTACACTGCCAGAATTGGTATAAAAACGACATGATAAAAAATGGTTGCTATAATATTTTTTCCCATTTTTCAATTTCCATCTTATAATATTTTTTAGGGATGTGATAATTTTCATCGAGCTGATTTTCCGAAATAAGATAATTTATAAAAGCTTCAATTACTGTAAGATCAAAATGAGTGCCTATATCCTTAATCATAATATCAAGCGCGGTATCAGGAGTAAGAGCTTCACGGTACGGCCTATCTGAGCTTAACGCATCGTACACATCTGCCACCTGCAGAATACGTACTCCTAGGGGAATTTCTTTTCCCGTAAGATTGTATGGATAACCTTTGCCGTCAAGGCGCTCATGATGATACATAACTATTTGACGCGCCTGCTTAAGGAATTCCACACCGGATAAAATATTACCGCCTATTACCGGGTGTTCGGTAATAATTTGATACTCTTCTTCGGTTAAACGCGCGGGTTTCCGGATTATATCTCCGGATATACCGATTTTACCTATGTCGTGTAAAAGCGCGCCGAACTTAATCATCTTAACTTCTTCTTTAGGTACATCGAGTTCCTTCGCGATTGCCTCACTAAAAAGCATTACTCTGTCAGAATGTCCCCTTGTGTATGGGTCGCTTGCGTCAAGAGCGCCCACAAGAGCGCTTACGGTTTCAAAATAACTGCGTTCAAGCTCGTCTAACAAACGTAAGTTCTCAAGGGAAGTAGATGCAAAATTACCGAATATAGTAAGGAGGTGAAGATTTTCACCTGTAAACTCACCGTGATCCTGTTCGGAGAATATGGTTAATACACCAATAAGGTTGTTCTTGGTTTTTAGAGGAATTGAAATTATTGAGCCGTCTAAATACTCTTCTTTGTTTTTTGCCTGAAAGGAACGGTTATCAGCTAATTTTTTAATCAATAGAGGCTTTTTACCTTTTCCGACCATACCGGAAATAGATTTTCCAAGATGCAGTTCTTCAGGAACTCTTGATTCATCTATGTTATATACGCTTTTGCTGAAAAGTTTTTCTTTTTTCTGATCGTATAAAAATAAAACTCCGCCGTCAAAATCAACTACCCTGCTTATGCTCTGGAAAAGAAAATCACAAAGGTCATTTACTTCATCTTTTGCCGAGATTTCTTTACCCAAATCCGCAAGAACCATTAATTCCGCAAAACGTTTATCAACTAATAAAGCAGCGTTTAAGTTTAATATGGATTCTTTTTGCAATTCATGAATTTTTGCTCTTTCATCATGGGAAAACCTGTCTTTACTGTCATCATTAAAACCGACACCGAGAAAGCCTAATAATTTAAATGAATGGACAAAAGGCACAAAAACATCTAGTGAAAGTTTATTAAACAAAAGGTTTTCCGTGAATGAATCTTCAGCGAAAATATTTTCTTCAACAAGATTTTTCTTATAAACAATATCGTTTCTGAGGCTCATGTAAGTAATGATTAAATTGCGTTCATCAATTGTTGCAATGTCATCTTTAATTTCTTCACGGTACGCTTTATTTGCTTCACTGTGAATAAAGAAGTGAAAATTTGATTCAGGTAATATTTTTCTTGCCCTATCAATAATTATATGAATTAAGTGATTTAAATCTCTGAAATTATCTATTTCATCAAAACTTGCGTCCCAAACTTGAGCGCGTTTTAAAATGCTTTTTAAACTCATAACTTTATTGCACTATTCTCCAAAAAAAAAATAAATACTCGCTAAAGTAAAAATAACAGCAGTTTCACTTCTTAGAATATTATTCGTCAACTTAACAGGAATAAACTTATTATTTTTCAGCATTTTAATTTCATTTATGTCCAAACCGCCTTCCGGCCCTGTTAAAATGCTGATCGTTTTACAATTTTTACTATCCTCAAGCAACGTTTTTAAATATAAGTTTTCTTCCCCCTCAAAAGCAACAATATTTAAGTCACTTTGAGGATTTATTTCGTTTATGCTTTCAATTCCTTTAATTATCGGCAAAAATACTCTCTTGCACTGGCAAAAAGCAGACAATGCAATTTTATTAAACCGTGAATTCTTTTTATTAAAATCCTGTATTTTAACAACACTGTTTTTTGATAATACAGGTATAATTTCATCAACACCGATTTCAACAGCTTTCTGCAGCGCGAATTCAAATGAAGGTAGTTTTGAAACCCCTAGATATAATTTGACATAAACTTTTTTATCTTTATTATGTTTTTTATAATCTTTAATTCCACCGTTAACAGCCAGTACCGAATACACTCCGCCCATGCCGTCGCATACACGCACAAGGCTATCCTCTTTTAATCTTAATACTTTTTTTATTTTACGGATTTGTTCTTGCGAAAAATCCACTTTCTGATTTTGAATTCTATCAGGGGGAACGTAAAATGTATGTTTCATGATTATTCCCTGATAAAATTGTATGAAAAAAACAACACTGATAAAATTATTAATGCTAACAATATAATATATATTCCCATAATTCGTAATTATATACCTTAATTAAATATCATGTCAAGATTAAAATTCTATTACAAATATTTGCCGGAAAAATAAACTTTTTAAAAAAAAAATTATTTTAAATAAGTAAATAAGCAATTTTACTTATTTATAGTTATATCAAAATTTTCGGAGAAAAAATTATGAATATCCAGATCAGTTTTTATATCAAAGCAAGGATGATTGTTATTAGAATGATTAAAAAAGTTATTCTGGACCAGTTAAAACAATCTTTCGTTGAAGTTAAAGGCTTTTTTCTTGACAACGGAAAAGTAATATTAAACGTTGAAGTGGAAGAAGCGTCATGCATTAACGAAATCCTTGATGTAATTTTTAACAAAACAGATTCGATTTTACAAAAAACTTTTTTTACAACGGAAATGCCGGTATACGGACAGGATATTAACGTTAAAATGGTAGGTTAGTTATTTTCTTGCGCTTTTATAATCTTTAAACTTTGTTTGAAAACTTAAAATTTCCTTTTTATTATATAACTTAGCAATGGCGATAACGTAATTTTCATTTTTAAAATATCCATAAGCTTTTTCATAAGAATAAAAATAATTGAAATAATCCGTTGCAATGATATTTTTAGTATTATTATTTTTTTCAATTCTTTTAACAACGCGAAAATATTCAAGAAACTTGCCTGTTTTAAAGTAAAGATAAGCCAGGGTTTTTAAAAAAGTTACATTATCAGGCTGCATTAAAACTGCCTTTTTTGCCCAGAGTTCGGCTTTATTTAATTTTATATCCCGCTCAGCCATAAACCATGCAAGAAAATTATATAAAATAGCTCTCTTTTTAACTGAATAAATATTTTTAGAAATAATATAAACCCCGCGCAGAGGTTTATTTAAAGATTTATAACAGTTTGCAAGTTTTATATAAACCCTGTAGTCGGTTCTATTAAAAGCAAGAGCAAGGCTAAAAATTGAATGTGCTTTATTGTAATTTTTTAAAATCATATATAAATCACCTAAAAGCAAAATTGCTTCTATTTGCATATTGCCTTTGTATTTATAATATAATTTTGATAAGACTTTTATTGCTCTTTTATACTGGCCTATCTCTTTATAACACGCTGCTATTCTAAATATTATTTTCCTGTCATTTTTTAAAACCTTAAGAGCATTTCTGTAATAGGAAGTTGCGTATTTAAAACGTTTGTTTAAAAATAAAATATCTCCCACCATTGCTTCATATTTATGTTTAAACCCCGGGTCAAATATGCGCGCTTCAATCAACCAATTAAAAGCTTTTCTAAACTTTCCAATGTAAAGATTCAGTTTTGATAAGTTTAAATATATATGACGCAGCATTGTATTGTATTTACTTATATCTTTAGTAAAAGTATATTGTTTAACAGCAGTTAAAGCTTGTTTATAATATTCCATTGACTGCTTTAAATCACCTTTTTTATTTTTTATAATTGCAAGATTAAAATAAGCATCCGCATGATTAAGCAATTCATCGGGCTTAAATTTGGCTAAAGACATTAAATAAAATTTCTCTGCCCTGGGCAGTTTCCCCATCATGTAATAAGTATGAGCAAGCCAGAGTTCCGTTTCTTTATTTTTTTCTAATTTATACGCTCTATTTAAAGATTGAATTGCGTAAATCGTATTGCCGCGTTTTAAATAATACTTTCCCATTTCATAGTGTAAATCTGCATTTCTGGGGAATATGGACGCAAATTTCCGGTACACCTTTTCAACCATTTTATAATCATTGATAAGTTTGTATGCCCTAAGAATATGATAAAAAACACTTTTACTCTTATTCTTTTTTTCAAAAAGTTTTTTGAAAATATTAATTCCTTCCTGTACTTTTTTATTTCTAATCAGGAAAAAACCCAACCTTGTATTTAAATAATTTTCATCAAACTTTAAACGCTCAAGGTAAGTAACGATATTATTATAGTGCTGGGGGTGCAAATCGTTTACTATAAAAGGAGAGCGCTGTTTTATATAAATCCGGTAGGCATTAATAGCCCCCCGCCTGGTTTCATTTAATTTTTCTTTAAGTTTGCTCAAAGCATAATTTGAACCGGGAAAGGTTTTATCCGGGTCATAATTTGTATTAAAATCCCGTAGATTCTTCGGTGTATTTAAAAACATAGAAAAATATGCGTTGCCGAGTGCCAGATGAACCCCGGGATTCCATCCATTATGCTTAACTGCTTTTTTATAATAAAATATTGCTTTTTCGTATTCTTTCTTCGTTTTATAGATTTCTCCAAGAACTAATAAAAGGCGTTCATTTTTTTCATCTTTTTTATGCGCTCTTAAAAGATAATCCAAAGAATAGTATGAATGATTACTTTTAAAAACAGAATAGCCTATATCAACGAGATTACCCGTTTCATTTATTAAACCTAATTCAATTTGCTTAATAAGGTTGTTTATATATGGAACATCATATCCCTGAGAACGGTTTTTATAAGTGTATAAAGTTTCTTTTGCTTTATTTAAATCCACTCTTCCTTGTAAATACACTAAGGACATGAGGTAATAAGTATCTTCGAAATACGGTTTTTCAAGCATTAATGATTTCAATAATTTTATGGATTTTACAAGGTCGCTTTTTTTAAAAATACTGCAAAAACGGGAATAATAGTATAAGGCCTCATAATATTTAGCTTTGTGTGTATATAGCCCTCGGTTTTTTAATTCGTTTAAATATTCAGGGATTTTTTTATCCGCGGGATTTAACACTAAACGCAGATTAATTATTGGTTTTAAACCCGTTTCAAAATCATGGCCAAAACTATACTCTTTTTCAAGTTTTGCCAATTTTATCATTCTGCTTAATCTTTTTACTTCTTTTTTATACGGTAAGCCCAAACGGGATAATTTTTTATATGATTTATACAGCGAATTTACGTTGTTTTGTTTTAAATAGTGAAAACTTAATTCTTTTATATATTTTGCATTATTTGGAGAATAATATAATGCTCGTTTTAAATTCCTTATGTAGTTATTGTAGTTATAATATTCCGGAAAAGTAGAAATTCTTGCAAGATAATAATAAGCCTTATGTGTTCTGGGATTTAGACTGAGAGTTTTTTTAAGAGCAACCGTTGCCCTTTCAATGTTGTTTAGTTTAAAATAACTATAACCTAAAATGTAAAAATACCTGAAGTTACTATTATCTTTTTTAATAACTTTTAAAATAGTATTTTTAGCATTTTCATACTGTTCATTAAATGCATATGCTTTGGCCAAAGAAAAAAGAATATTTTTTTGTCTGACATCGCCTTTAAAAACTTTAAGAAGTTCAGTTAATCTTTTTATTTTCATAACAGTACGGAAAGTCTTTAGACGTGATGAAGAAAGTTTTTCTTTCCTGAAAACTTTAGCATAGCGGGCATATTTTTTATATTGTTTTTTATCGGAATTTCTGTATAAATAACTTAACAACAAATAAAGCCTTTCACTTCTAGCTCCAAGACTCTCTGCTTTTTTTAGAAAACCGATGGCTTCATGCAAAACTTTTCCCTGAGAAAGAAACCTTGCGCCGGGAGTATTAGCATAAATCTCGCCGAGATATAAATATGGAATATAAGACTTAGAAACGAGTTTCATGCGGTTAAACATATACATGCTTTGTTGAAAGTTTTTTTCTTTAAAATACATTCTTCCAAGATGATACGTTGCACTTAAATCAAACTTATTTGCTTTTAATGATTTTAAAAATATTTGCTTAGATTGATACCACATTTTTCTTTTTAGAAAAAACTTCGCAAGTTCATTTGTAATCCCTGCTTTATTTCTTTTTTCTAAATCATATGCTTTTAAATATTGTTCCGCTGCAAGATAGAAATATCCGCTCTTTATATAAAACCTTGCTAAATTTAAAAAATCTTCAACTTTATTCGATAATGTCAGCTTGATTAATTTTCTTTCTTTTATTCTATATTTGATAAAAACATCGAGTTTCTTAATTTTTAGTCTGTCTATTTCTAATCCATAATCTTTTATTTTATCTAAATATTTATTGGCTTGATTAAATTTTCCAAAAAAAGCAGCGCATTGGGCTGCGCGGAAAAGATATTTTTTTAGCGAAGAAAGTTTATAAAACTGTACTGCTTTTAGAAAAGCTTTATAAGCCTGATTATATTTTTTCATTAAATATGCAGTCCGGAAAATATACAAATAAACTTCTTTATCTACTTTACTCTGATTAGAAGCATTTTGAAAATTTTCATAAGCAAGGTCAAGATTACCTTTATCAAAGTGTTTTTTTGCCCGGTCAAAATAATCAATTTTTTCTGCAGAATATAATAATACTGATAATAGAATTAAAATAAAAGAAAGCAGTTTTCTCATTAAACATCACCTTAATCTAACTAAGGTAAATGTAATAAATTTTATCTATTTTGTTTATCCATATGCCGTAAATTTAAGATTTTGTATCGTTTGTATAATAAAACGTGCTACTTTACGAGCATCCTGATTACGCGCGCGGATATCCCTTTGAATTGATTTCATCATAAATTCGCGTAAATCTTTAAAAACAGATTCCGTGGGTAAAAATATTATTGCCAGGTCATGGTCTTCGGGCTGCTGCACGGTGAAAGAAGAAATATTGAACTGCGGTTCTTTACAAACCATTACCCGGTGCTTTTTATCACCAACGGTAAAAATCTCCAGATCCTTAAATTTATATGGAATTGACTTTTCCTTATCCCGTAATAAAGGTTCCTGAAACCTTTGAGAATATGTAGAAGGCTCCAATAAAATATGCATTTTATAGCCGTCACTTTTAAACCACAGCGTATTACCCCTAAAACTAATATCCTTAACGTTGTCATATGCAATTAATTCATATTTAGTATACATAGTATTGGTTTCATTATCATAAAAAATACTTAATACATATCCTCCGCCTTCAAACGGAAGCCGGTTATGTTTGAATGCGGAAAAAAGTTCCATAGGCTTTGGCATTAAATGTCTCCTTGTTTTTAACTATTTATTTCTCATTAATATTTATACAAATTTTATATTTATTTTTTCTTATTAATAGCTAATTTTTGTACGATAATGTAACCAAATAATCTGTTATTTTATATTATAAAGTATTTTACTTTGGTAAATTATCGTAATATAATATATTAAGAGGACTGTTATACAA
>CALGPD010000002.1 GCA_937960625.1 uncultured Spirochaetia bacterium
GTTTTTCGTATATCACAAGCCATGTCTCTGCGAGGAACGAAGTGACGAAGCAGTCTCGTTGCTAATAAACCCGATGGGATTGCTCCGCTTCGCTCAAAAATGTGAGCCGCTATAAAGCGTAGTTATTATATTGGTTTAAGTTTATTATGTATGTATAGCATGCTTATTAAGTATTATTAGTATTTATAACATTTGCTAAACTGTATTTATAATATTAAATTTATTTTCATTATTCTAAGTTGGATATTTAATGAAAACGTTAGGTATATGGTATCGCATAAAGAGAATAGTTTATGGAATACTTTTAGTCAAGATGTTGAATATTATCTGGTATATAGAATTATTACTCTACAATCTTTAGAACTTGCTTTAACAGGGCTGTTAGTAGAATCCATCATAGACAAAAAGCGATTAAGAATTTTATTTAAGAGTATTTTCGTTGATTTTAACTCTACAACGCGCCTTCAACGCAAGTCGTTATAAATCCCCCGCGTACATTGTATAAAGTGGTTATTTTAATGCGGTCAGTATTTAGAACGGCTTTTAAGTCATCGTAAATTTTTCTCGTTGCCCGTTCCTGATATACTCCGGCGTTGCGGTATGAGGTAATGTAGTATTTCAAGGATTTAAGCTCAACGCATTTTCCGCCTTGGGGATAGTACTCGATAACGAGTTTAGCGTAATCAGGCAGGCCAGAAAAAGGGCATACCGCGGAAAACTCATCTGTTTCTGTTTTTATGTATTGCGCAGGGGAATCAAAATCAAAAACCTCAAGATAATCCGGTTTAATTACTTCCTCTCCGAAATATTCAAATATTCTTCCTTCAGCTTTAGCCATGTTTTCTCCTATTTAATGCCAACGAGTTTATGCATCTGCACAGATAAGTTCCACGCGGGCATTGATTTTACAAGTTCAATGATTTCAGGAATATTTTCGCCGGATTTCGGCTGTATGCAGAAATATTCAAAATCGAGTTTTAAAAACGCTCTTAACTCTTTTTCCGTATGCCCGTTATGAACAACTTTAAGTTCATCGCCATGTCCGCAGAAGTTTTTCGTTTTGGGGCTCACACATACCCAGTCAACAAATGCAGGGATAAACCCTGTTCCGTTTGTTTCAATTGAAATCCAGTATGAGTTTTGTTTAAGCGCTTTTAATAATTCTTCAAGATTATCCTGCTGGGTCGGTTCTCCTCCGGTTATTAACACGTTGCAGCACGCGTAAGCATTTATCTCATGGATAATATCTTTTATTGATAATAATTCATAATGCTCGTGGTCCGTGTCACAGAAACTGCATGATAAATTGCATCCGGAAAACCGTATGAATACGGTTGGTTTGCCTGTATGAAAACCCTCACCCTGTATGCTGTAGAAAATCTCGTTGACTTTATATTTATAATCTTTATATTCCACTATTACGAAATATAGAATAAAATTATAAATAGTGAAGTAAATTAGAAGTTAATTATACTTTTCTAAACACTGTCCCGTTAAACCTCGCGATTTCAACATCGTTATTATAAACCTTCATCTCGTAATGCCCTGTACGTTTGGTTGACTGCAATACTTTGCAAATACCACGGAGTTTATCTCCAACTTTTGCGGATTTATAAAACGAACCTGAAATATCCAGCGCGAAAGACGGAGTATAATCACTGTTGCTCGCTGCCGCGAAAGCAATATCTGCTAGAGTGAAAATTAACCCGCCGTGCGGTGTTCCCAGAAAGTTGAACATGTTTTCTGTTAGAACAAGAGAGCATTCAGCATATCCTTTTTCCACTTTTTCTATATTTACACCGAGAAAATTAGCAAAAGGGTCATTTTTAGCTTTTTCGTAAATATCATTCATAATAACTCCACTAACTTAAATATTATAATACTAAAGATAAGTTATATTAATCAAATAAACATCATTA
Source organism: uncultured Spirochaetia bacterium (assembly GCA_937960625.1). GTDB lineage: Bacteria > Spirochaetota > CALGPD01 > CALGPD01 > CALGPD01 > CALGPD01. The sequence goes on from CALGPD010000002.1 coordinate 1,920, forward strand.
TTTTTAAATTATTGATATTAACAAGATTGCCGAACGCGGATAAAATTAAAGAAATTATTATATTGGGTAATATAATGCAGATTTTAAAAGAAATAATAAGTGTAATTTATTTAAGTAATTCTACATTTTTTACATATCAAAAATCTACCTGTTTCAAAGATAATTAAAAACACTTGAAATTTGAATGAAAATATCCGATAATAGAATTAGGAATTATTATTATGAAAGAAAAGCCGTTAAATGAATATAAATATTCTGAAGAAGATTCATCAGAATATACTAAAGAAGAAATGAAATTTCTTTGGGATGAATCTGAAAAAAGTTCTAAGATATTTTTTAAAGAAATGAAAGAATTAACAAAAACCGAATTTAATACAAACTTATGGTAATTTTGATGTATATTCTTTTATTGTTTCCCTAATAATTATAAAAGAATTGCCGTTTTTTAAATTAATTTTTCTATCCAAATAATTTCTACGGACCAATAAGCTTCTAATTGATAATTCTAAATATTGATATGCTTCTATATTATTATCATTTGAAAATATTTCATTATATTTTTTTCTATCTTTATCATGAATACTTTTAATAAAATCAAAATAGAATTGTTTAAAGGTTAAATATTTTTGATTAAATGTATCAACATATTCTTTACGATAAAAAATAAAGTGTTCACTTATTAAAGCAAATGACTCTGAAATGTTTTCATAATCAAATTTTTTTTTTATAAAATTCTTAATTAAAATTTCATTTTCATTCATTTCAAATAAAATATCGGTTAATTTTTTTATGTCTTTATTTATATTAGACGTATTAAAATTATTTTATTTAGCCATGAAAATATTATAACCTAATTTTATGTTGTTATTCCAAATAATAATTCCCTTGCTTGATTTTTTTAAATACATTTATTCATTATGAAAAAAATTACCTTGTTTTTATTCGTTTTTATTATTTCATGTTCAAAAGCCCGCACAATACCTGCTCCTGATTATGATTTACTCGTTAGAGATATGTTAAAAATGGGCAGGGTTGAAGGCACTGCAATATTGTTCGATGTAAAAACTATGCGCATATTGTATATGTATAATCCTGAGATGGCAATATCACGTTCTTATGAGCCCGGGTCAATAATTAAACCCGCAACTACTATCGCGTATTTCTACAATCATAAACCATTTACATACAATTCAAACGGAATTTATATGGTATATCCCGGAGATAATTCAAGGCCGCGCAGAAAAGTGAGTTCGCGTACATGGAGAATCAGAAGAGGGGATTATTTCCCTGACGGAGGCATGTGTCCGCGCGGTAGAGTTGAATATGAAGACGCGTTAGCTGCATCAAGTAATTCTTATTTTCTGCACATGATGAGTAAATTAAGGTTTAGCTCATGGCTGGCTTTTTTAAAAAGCGCCGGGTTTGGTAAAAAAACCGGAATAACTTTTCCTTTGGTTGATAATAAAACGAGAAAAGAAAAATATAAAAATAAATTTATTCCCAAAATATATGATAAAATATATGAAACTCCGGGATTGTTAAAATTCCGTACCCGTTATAATAAGCTTATGTGCGCAATCGGGCTTGGTCCCGGGTTTAAAGTTACTCCAATTCAAATGGCTGTGTTTATTGCTTCCATGTTTAACGGAGGAAAAATAATGAAACCCGTTTTTTATTCACAAAAGCCGGAGCTTATAAATGAATATAAATTACCGGCTAATATTCAAAGAGTATATAACGGAATGGAAAGATGCGTAACTTCAGGTACTGGTGGTGGTTTTGTTCTTCCATTGGCAAAAAAAATATATGCGAAATCCGGTTCTACACGTCAGCATAAACGTCCATGGAATCCTAACGGGTGGTTTACCGGAGTGGTAAAGTTTAAACAATCTGCTATTGGTTTTGTAAGCTTTATCAAAGACCGGCACAGCACAGCGGCAAAATATTTACTAGCCGCGCTTTTACGTCAGTATATCCGTTATAAATATTATCAATAGTGGAGTTTAGGTTTGAAAATTATACAGGAATGCGTGAACTGTCAGGTTACAAATGCTGAGAAGATTATAAATAAAAGTAATTTTGAGAAGAAAGAGTTTTTATTGGATAAGGTTAAAGAGGTCGCGAAAAAATTTTCGGAATATGATAACCCTTTATACCTTGCGCATGGCATTTTTAACGAATTAAAAAATCACATTGATGTTGAAAAGTTTTTTGATATACAGAAACATAAAACGAATAACATTGCAAAAAAGTTTCTTGAAAAGTTTTATAACCAGATTGAAAAATCAGAAGATGTTTTATTTGAAAAAGTAAAGTTTTCTATTTTAGGAAATATCATTGATTACGGCATTCCCGAGCAAAGCGATAAGGATTTTGAAAAAGAGTTTAACGAAATTCATAAATATTCTTTTGGAGTTAATCATTTTAATAAGTTTGCTGATGAACTCTCAAACGCAAAAAACCTTGTTTACCTTGCTGATAATTCCGGTGAAATAATATTTGATATTTGTTTAATAGAACATATTCAAAAATTTTTTCCAGAGCTGAATATTGTTTTAGGCGTAAGGTCAAATAAAATTTTAAACGATATAACCTTAGAAGACATGCTGGCATTCGGTTATAAAGGAAACGTTGTTGAAACCGGAAGTATATATCCCGGAACAATGACAGATAAGGTTTCTTCGGATTTTTATTCTTTGCTTGAAAACGCAGATATCATAATAAGCAAAGGGCAGGGTAATTTTGAAGGCTTATACCCTAAAACGGATTTTAGTGTTTATTTTGCTTTTGTTGCCAAATGTGATTACGTTGCAAATAACCTTGGAGTTGATAAAGGAAATTTATTATTCTTCAAACACAATTGATTTTTTATAAAACTATTAACCTTTATAGCGTTTTTTATTAGATTATTATGTACTTCAATGTATGATAACAAAATATTTTTAAAATTTAATTATTAATTTTTAATAACATTTATTCTAAGGAGGATACCAAATGTCAGACAAAACTAAGAATACAAATGAATATCAATTTCAGGCAGAAGTACAAAAACTTTTAACTCTTTTGGCGTCTTCGCTTTATACGCATAAAGACGTTTTTATTAGAGAACTCGTTTCAAATGCATCGGATGCTCTTAATAAAATGCGTTTTGAAACCTTAACAAAAAAAGATTATGAAGATAAAGACTTGCAGCTTGAAATTAAAATAACGCCGGATAAAGACAATAATATATTAACAATTTCCGATACCGGTATAGGTATGAGCAAGGATGATTTAATAAATAACCTCGGTACTATTGCTAAGTCGGGAACTTTTGATTTTATTGAGAAACTTAAAAGCGAAAAAAATAAAGATACTCTGGATATAATAGGCCAATTCGGTGTGGGTTTTTATTCCGTGTTTATGGTTGCGGATAAAATCGTTGTTAAAAGTAAATACTTTGAAAAAGGGTCTAAAGCTTTTTCATGGGAATCAGACGGAAGCGGAACTTTTACTGTTAATGAAACGGATAAAGAAAAACGCGGTACTGATATTATTATTTACCTTAAAAAAGAAGACAACGAGTTTACAGAAGACTTCAATATTAAAAGTACAATTAAAAAATATTCCAACTTTATTTCTTTTCCAATAATGGTTGGTGAAGAAAAAGTTAATACAACGGACGCGCTCTGGAGAAAACCCAGTCAGGATATTAAACCTGAAGAGTATAACGAGTTTTATAAATTCGTCGCGAATGATTTCCAGGAGCCAATGCTGCATGTTCATATCTCAGCCGAAGGCACGACCCAGTTTAAAGCCTTGCTTTTTATTCCTAAGAAAAACATGGAGTTTATGGGCTTCAGCACTGTTGAACACGGTATTAGTTTATATTCCAATAAAGTTTTAATTCAGGAAGAAAGTAAACACTTGTTTCCTAAATACCTTCGTTTTGTGCGCGGGGTGGTTGATTCCGAGGATATACCTTTAAACATTTCAAGGGAAACTATTCAGGATGATATAAATATCCGCAAGATTAAAAAAGTTATGATGAAAAAGTTTTTCAGCCGTTTGGAAGAACTTGCTGATAAAGAACAGGATAAATATAAAGAATTCTGGCAGGAATTCGGTAAAATGCTTAAAGAAGGTTTTACTCAAGACTTTGAGCACAAAGATAGAATTAAAGAGCTTTTACGTTTTAATTCTTCTTTAAAAGAAAAATCCGATGAATACATTTCATTAAAAGAATACATAGAAAAAATGCAGGAAAATCAAACTGAAATTTATTATTTCAGCGGGCCTTCTTTAGAAGATATAAAACACAGCCCTCATCTTGAAATATTCAAGAAAAAAGGCATTCCGGTGATTTATTTAACCGACCCGCTTGATGACCTTGTGATGTCTCATCTTCCTGAATATGACGGCAAACCTATTAAACCCGCTGATCAGGCTAATCTAAACCTTACTCAAGGTGAGGAAGATAAAAAAGAAGAAAGCAAAGAAGAGACGGATTATGACAAAAATTTTAAGGAACTTGTTGCTAAGTTCAAATCCGTTTTGGGGGAAAAAGTTACTGACGTTGTTGAGTCTAAACGTTTAACTGACAGCCCGTGTATTTTGGTTAATCCTGACGGAAGCATGTCTTCTCACATGCAGAAGATTTTAAAAGCCGTTAACAAAGATTATAAAATGGCTGCGAAAATCCTTGAGATTAATAAAGGCCATGCCATTATGAAAAATTTAACAGAGGCTTTAATTAATAAAAAGAACGAGTTATACATTGACCAGGCTATTAACCTGTTATTCGACAGCGCTGTAATTTTAGACGGTTATCTTGAAAACCCGACAGAAACAGTTGGACGTATTAACAGCGTGCTTGAAACTTCTTCTAAATACTACGTTGAAAAATAATTTACGTTATTAATATAAATTGCCGCGTATTTTTTGCGCGGCTTTTTTATTTATGTTTCCAATTTAGATGATTGTAGTTCTAAGAAAATCATATGGCTTATTTAAATTATATACTCACATTATAACTGCTGTTTTCTAAAGAATTGCCAATAATTAATCCGATAATAAAATACGGAAATTAATTTTAATTTACGTTGAATTTATCAATTTTTGGGTATAGAATTTATATTGTGATAAAAAATAGAATTATAATTCCATTATTTATTATTTCCTTGTTTGCGAACATTGCTCATTGCGGTTTTAAAATAACCGCGGGAGGGCCGATGAAAACCGGAACTTACGGCGATGTCACAATAGATGCTGAGATCGCTACTATGATGGATAGTATAGTTTATGACTATTCATCGAGCCTTAACGGTTTCTCGGTTTTCATTACAGACTCATTTAATCTGGCAAGTATTAATTCAATAATAATCGGCGAAAATAAATTAAAAAATATAACTTTCGGTATTACAATAAACGTAAGCGGGTCAATTGAAAATCCTAGTGACCCTTTTCAGGTAGAATCAACGTCTTCAGCCGCAGCTTTCCCTAGGGCGGGCGCAGGGTATAATCTTTCAATTTTTGCCGGGTTTTCACTCAGCAAGCGGTTTGACCTGTTATTTTCGTTTTCATATATTAGCGAAAGTATGTCTAAATATGCCATTGACGCTCTTGTACAATTATTCGGAAGTAATTTTGCAGGATTTGAGATAAGCACTTATTCAGGTGGAGTAAAATTACGTTATACTCTAATAAGCAAAAACGTTTCAAAATCTACAGGTTTCGCGGGTTTAACAATATCCCCTGGATTTTTCTTTTCTTATATACCGTTAAACTATAGTAAAACCGGGATTAATGCCAGTTCAAGTTATGACACAGGTATTCCGGTCCCACCTGCTACCGCGGGCGCGGATACCGGAACTTTTACCATTAATGATTTAAACGTTAATTCTAGCATTTATATAATCGTTTTGGATATTGAAATAACGTTTTATCTCAAACTGTTTAAAATACTTAATTTTTACGTTGGTGCCGGCGGTAGTTTGAGTTTTTCGCATTTTATAATAGATGCCACATTAGACTGCGACAACGAAGTCAACGGAGCAAGTAATGGAGGTTATCTGAAAATATCAGGTACTGAATATGGTTCAGGCTTATTAGTCAGGACTTTTGGTGGATTTGAGCTTAACCTCTACGTTTTGATTAGCCTTCAGGGTACGATTTCATGGTCCAATGGTCAGCCTCTTTACGGAGCAACTTTTGCGTTTAGATTTGCATTTTAATTCAATGTATGTTAATTATAATAATGAAATAATATTTTTTCCCGTTTCGTATATATAAATAGAGTGTTTGTATTGTAATAAGGAGTATTTTATGAAAATTATTAATAAAACCTTAATTCTAACTTTAATATTAATCTCAGCAATATCGTGTAAAAAAACCGGAAAATCGGAAACAATAAACGGCGTCATCACAATGATAATAAACCAGGTTCAAACCTCAGAAGGCAGCGAATGGAAGCCGGCAAAACTTTTAGAAAAAATCAATATCAATAAAGTTGTGCGTACTAATATAAACAGCAAATCGGAAATTGTATTATCAGATAAAACGAAAATCTTATTACAGGAAAAAACTTTGTTTGTACCCCTGTTGCTGACAACGAAAAATAAAAAATTCAGTTTCAAACACGGATATATATTTGCCAGAGTAAGCAAACAAAAAAAAGGCGAAAGTTTTATTGTTAATACACCAACCGCACAAGTCGGAGTAAGAGGAACGGATTTCTCAATAACCACAACGGATAGCGGAGAAAGAATATCTGTTCGAACAGGGATTGTTAATGTAAAATACAAGATGCCGTTTATTAAAAAAATGCTTAAACATAAAAACGGAACAATAAGGGCATTAGCAAGGCAGCTAGAAAAAGGAATTAACATTGAACCTTTTAAGTCGGTTTTAATAGAAAAAGAAAAAACAAAGCAAATCCAAAAACTAGCTGATGAAATTTTATCCGCTAAAAAAATCACTGAAAAAATGATGAAGGATTTCTCTGAAATTACACATTTAGAGTTAAACCCTGTTGATTTAAAAGATTTCACGTGGGCTCTGGAATATCTAAACAATAATAAATCAGTCAAAAACGGCATTCCCGTTATACTCGATGGAAATAACCCTGAAACAATAATCAGCGTTAACGGCAAACCTGCAGCCATTTATAAATATAAAAAAGTATTTCCCGCGGGGGAATATGAGTTTGCTTTCAAATTAAAGCAGTTCAACCATAGTGTTAAGAAAAAACTAAAATCGGGGCAGGAAACTGTTACAATTAAAGCGCCTTTCCCTAAAGAATTGCCTAAAAGTAAAGTACCCACTAAAAAAATGAACAGGAATAACCGCGGGCCATATGAGGCAAACCCGGATGACAGGGCTGCGAATTAGAATGAAGTATTTATTAATATTAATTCTCGCTTTTTTACCGCTTTATCTTGCGCAAAACATACATGCATTCAAGCAGAATTTTAATAAAGGCGATGCATCATTTGAATGGAGAGAAAGTGTAAAAATACCTCAAAAAGTCTTTGGGCAGGGAAAAGTATTAAAAGCGCGTGTTTCTCCAAAACAAAAATTCTGTGCGTTGTTAACTACAACGGGTATAGAAATTTTTGACTTAAAACGCGGCAGGTTTATAAAAAAACTAATGCTTAAAAAAAACGTGAAAAATATTTTCTTCCCTCCGGGCAGCTTTGAATACGTATATTTTACGCAAAGCAACGGAAAAACCATAAGATGGGGAATTTTTAATTTTGATTTTAAAACCGGAAAATTCCGCATAAAAACAAAATATGGAAAAGCTGAAATCAAAAAATCCGGTTACAATTATACAATCATACACAATCAAAAAAAATACACAATATTCAGGCCTGTTAGAAAGTTTTACCGGTTTTCTTATCAAAACGGCAGACTTGTTAATACTGCTGATAAAAATGGGGTTGTTTATGATTTTATCGCTTCGGCAAAAAACTTAATATTTGACCATATATACAACGTAAACGGAAAACCTGTGAGCATTTCAAATAACGAAAATTATATCATAGTAAAGAATCAAAATGAATACTCGTTGCATTTATTAAAATCAGGCAGGAAATTAAAAACGTTTAAAAACAAAACCCTATTCATCAAAAAATCTAATAGATATATAACTTATCAAGGCAGGGAAGTATTAATCTATACACTATACGCCAGGTTAATTAAAAAGATAAAACTTGATGGTGAAATAACAAATTTCACGGTTAATAAAAACCATATTTGTATTTCTTCAAAACAAAACACATATATTATTAATCCAGTAAATTATAAAGTTAAAACTTTAAACTTTAAATCATTAAAATGTTATGAAGTAAAAAACCGATATATTTTTATAGTTCCATTTAGAAATAATTTAAACTTTGTTATTCAAAATGTAAACGGAAAAAATAAACGCCTTGGGGTTATAAAATCTGATAAAGTGTTTTATCAAAACGGTATTATTTATTTTCAATACCGGGGAGGATTAAAAGTAATCGGTTTAAACGGTATAAATTATATCCCGCAGGCAACGGCTTTATTCAAATTTGAAAAGAGCATTTTTATTCTCAGAAATAACACGTTGTTTATAAAATCAGGAAATGTTTTTAAACCTTGTAATATCAAAATTCAGACAACTCCAATTTTAATTGGACAAAATCTGTTTTTCAATCAAAATAATTCAGTACACAAATTGCAGCTTTCAAAAAGTATTATCCGGTTTATTACAAACATTAAGTACAACGACTTTATTGCATTATCAAAAAAATATGCTTCCAATGTGTTTATGCAGAAACTGATTTTTGATTCTCTGCTTTATTATTATCCAAAGAATAAACCCGCAATTTTAAAAGCTGCAAATTTTAATTTTAATAATAAAAATTATATTCAGGCCCTTAGTTTATATGATAAGCTTTTTAAACTCGGATATAGAACAAAACAGGTTTATAG
>CALGPD010000003.1 GCA_937960625.1 uncultured Spirochaetia bacterium
CTTTTAGGCAGACTAACTATGTATTTAACCATAGTTCTTTCAATACGGTTAAAATTTTTAAGAATTAAATCTCGATGGTCAGGAATTGAACTAAACCCTTTAATGGATATTATAAAAATTACTAATAATATTGCCGAAGTTTTTTTAAATTTACTCATATAAATACCTTTTTGTTTGTGATATATTATATTTAACACTTAATTGTTACTATTCACTTAAAATATAAAAATATTATAAATTTTTTACAATTTTAATCTTAACTATCTTATTTTTATATTTATATTTTTTATTAATCATTTTATTTATTCGTTACGGATTAATATTTATAAGTTTAGAAGGTTACCTTATGGAAGCATTAGTAATAGGTTTAGGAGTTTTCGGGCGGTCATTGGCAACGAATCTTGCAAAACAGGGCGCAATTGTAATCGCTGTTGATAAGGACCAGGAACTCGTTGACAAAGTAAAGGACGTTGTTGAGCATGCTATCGTCTTAGATGCAACAACGGAAGAAAGCCTTATTCAAATCGGTGTGGAAGACATTGACACTGCTTTTGTCTGCATGGGTGTGGATATGGAAGCGAGTATTTTAACTACACTGCTTTTAAAAAAATTCGGAGTGCCTAAAATTATTGCGAGAAGTAACAACGAAGAGCACACTCAAATATTGGAGTTAATAGGCGCTCATCAAATCGTTGCGCCTGAAGTTGAAATGGGTGAAAAAATAGCAACCCAATATACTAATAAAAACCTTCTATCTCTTACAGAGCTGTCATATAACGCGCATATGGCGGAGTTAAGCGTTACTCAAAAGCTGATAGGCAAAGGCATTAGAAAGCTTAATTTAAGGGAAAACTTCGGTGTTAATATTGTGGGAATTAAACAGAAAATCCCTGATGTTGATAAAAAAGGCAATAATGTATACGTAGAAAGTTTAGATCCCCTTCCCAAACCTGATTATCAATTTGAAGAAGGGGATATTGTGGTTGTTATAGGAGAACCTAAAAATGTTGAAAAGTTCAGTGAATATCTTTCAGCTTAAATTTTATACACAAACGGGTTCTTTCATTGGTTTTATTTCCTGATGCTGATATTCATCAATCAATCTTGCCCGTTCTCTGATATCCATTCTTAAAGCATGCTTAATTGTTTCAATATCAGGCGCATCCTGAGTACCGTTATATACCCTTTTAAACATACCGTAATTATTTATGCCAAACTCTACATCAACACCGTTTACTTTTACGGTTGGTGAACCTGCAAGTTTCCAGAGTTTAGCTTCTTTTTCCTTTGTTATTTCTTTTATATTAACAAAGTATTCATTCTCATCAAAATTTAAAACATCTAAAGCTTTGTTTAAATTTTCAACAGCCTTTTCTTTACCTATGCAATCTTTTATATATAATACATCTATTATAAACATTATATTCCTCAATACATTTTAATTTCTAAACTTATGTTTTGTACTCTCAACGAGAGTTTATACCGGGCTAATTAGAATAATTAAAATTATACTAAATAACCAAAAATACATTTATTGTAGATAAGGAATATAATCAAGCGATGATGACGAGATTCTTTATATACCCGGGCGGGTCTATAAAACAGGATTTAATATCAGGAATTTTAACTACATATTTTTTCAATAAGATATTGAAATTATTGTAATTAATATTCTTTGAATTGGAGTTTATTCTAACCTTAGAGTTTTCAGGTTTAATCTGTGCAACGAGATAAAAACAAACAGAGCGGCTTATTGCAGTTCCGGTGGTCTCATCCATCTCAGATTTTGACTCCTCGGAATTGTGCAAAAACAATCCGCTGGATGCACTGATTATACTCAGAATTAGAATACTTAATATAAGAGTTTTGGAAATTCTTTTATTTCTCATATCAAAAATTATTAACACCGGAATTTTAATATCAAATATAAAAAAACGTTTTTTATAAAAAAAAATCACTTTTTAATGATGTTTATTATTTTACCAAATCCGGATTAAAATAACTACATCAACTTAATAAGCTTTGTAAATCTTTGCTATTGATTAAATAAATTATTAATATTAATTTTTTTTATACCGATTTATAAATCAGGAGATTATTATGCTGGATAAAAATGAATTAACGGAGATTGCAAAGCTAATTGCAAATGAATATAAATTCCTTCTTGAAAAAGCACATAAGGAAAGTGATACAAAACAAATCGCCAAGATAATGGAAGATATCTCAACTGCAATAATAAAGGAGTTCACAGACCGGAAAGCAATGGGAGAACTTGCATTAAACTTTAATGCCTTGGTTAAATATCTTCTTGAACATTTTCCCCGCTTTTATTATTACTTTGATATGCTGTCGCAAAACAGAAGCAATACCCGTAAAAGGACAATCGGTTGAAAAAATTTTTCATAATTTCCTTTTCCATATTCTTTATCTTATCAATAAATAATTTATCATTCTCAAAAACGTTCACATGGAATAAAATTGATGCCGTATCAATTTCCCTTCCGGATGACTGGGAGCAGGAAAAAGAACTTGATACTTTCTTAAATGAAATACTTAAATTCCGCCATAAAGTTTATAAAAATTTTTTGATTATTTTAACGTACAAAAAGCTTATTAATTATGATTCGTCAAGACATATGGCAGACTTTGATGCCGGTGTTTTAAAGAAAAAAGGCTATATCATTATCGAAAACACACCTAGAGAAATATACCGGCTTCCTGCTTATGAATACATTTATAAATATCGAGATACGCTGTATAAAACCTTTGATAAAGAAAATTTCTATTTAAGAAAAATATACTTGGTAATCGGCAAAAAATATTACTCTTTTAAATTCTCCTGCCCTGCCGTATACTTTAGAGAATATCAAAAAATCTTGCGAAGAATAATTGACAATTTTATTATATTAATAAAAACTGATGAAAATGCAGGCCCCTTAAAAAATAAATAATTTCATTATTATATAATAATAGAATATAAAAGGTGTTATTATTTTAAGAAGGTTAAGCAAATAAATTATGAAAAAAATAATTTTAATAATATATATTCTTCTAATTTCACTAAAAATCTTTTCCAACCCAACTCAGGAACTGTATTCAATAATAAGACAATATTATAATAAAAAACAATATAATAGAGCCGTCAATCAACTTAAATACTTTACTAAAAAACACCCTAAAAGCGCTGTAATTATTAACGCGTATTTAAAAATAGCAATATCATATGAAAAATTAGGTGATTGGAACAACGCTATCAAATATTACAAGATAGTGGCATCTAAATATAAAAATTCAGTTCATGCGCAAAACGCGTTATATACTATCGGATATATATACTATGCAATTTTAAAAAATTATTCTTTAGCATATCAAAAATACAAAGAGATATATAACACGTTGAAGAACCGGAAATATAAAAAAAAGGCTATAGTTTTTTTAATATCATGTTCTGAAAAATTAAACCTTGAAAAGCAGACAGTGTATTATATTAACGAATTAATTGAAAAATACCCTTCCAGTTTAAATCTATTAACTGAATATTTACCTAAAAAATCTGAAATACAAATCAAACAAAAAAGATACCGCGGGGCAATTCTTACAAATCAGAAACTGATTAAACTGTTAAAAGAAAATCCCGGAAAGCTAATCTCAAATATAAAAAGAAAAAAAAGACAGGCATATTCACAGATTGCCTGGCTGTATGAAAAGTTTAAACTTCACAAACTCGCTGTAAAATATTATAAAACTGCAATAAAAAATTCAAATAATGAACTTGAAATCGCAAAAATAAACTTAAAAATATCTAATATTTATTTGAACTCAAAAAATCACAAAAAATGTATAAGCCTATTACTAAAAATAGGAAAAAAACATATAAAAAACCAAAAGATATATGCAGTAATTTCTTATAATATTGCCCGGTGCTATAAATTAAAGCACAACAAAAAATTACAGTTATTTTGGTTATTCATCTCAGCATTTAATGGCAACGGGAAAGCAAAAAAACAATTACAAACTGAGTATTCTAAAATTGTAAAAATGTTTAGAGAAAGGAAATATATTAGAGCATTATTCCGTTTAAATACAGTGCTTAAATTTCATAATGAAATAAAAAAACAAAAGAAAATAATTTATATATATAAAATTAAGGCTGTCCTGGTAAAATACATTAAAC
>CALGPD010000004.1 GCA_937960625.1 uncultured Spirochaetia bacterium
ATTAGGTATAGCGCCAACGAGTATGCCGTTTTCCTTATCAGGATAAAATACCGCAGGGCTTTCAAAATCCCTGGTTAGATCGTAATCAACACCGTATAGATAAATGCCGTCAGGTTTTTTATCAAGCTCGTGGTCTTCCGCAAGTTCAAAAAGGTTACAAAGCGATAAACCGAGCTCATAAAAATTTTTATGGAAATAAATATAAATTAGAAGTTTGCCAACTTTAGCAGGATAACACAACCATTCGTCTTTATTAATATCAACAAAATCCATTGGGTTCCGGTCAACTTTTTTAAACCCTCCGGAACGTTTATTCATTGGCGGATCCAATATTAAAGGAGGATGTAAAAGCACTTGCCTGATAATCGGAACTGACTTTAGCTCATCATACATGCTGCTCAATTTCACGTTGTATGGTAACGCAATTGATGCTATTTCCGCTCCCGCGATTACCTGCCTGTATGTACGGGGATGGATATTAGTAAGGTTCTCTATAATATCCCTGTACGTTTGCCTTACTACGGTTGTTAACTGACCGATAGTGCTGTTAAAAGTCCTATAAGGCCTTTTATCAAACCGCATACCTTCGGAATTACAAACTATAATACGGATATAATCACGCCAAAAGTTATATAAATATTCGATAAACGAATGAAACATGTTTGTATCTTTAAAAAAGATTTCAGAATCAGGAACAATTTTAGGAATTGTTTCCCCAGGCATTTTATATAATATTAGAAATGTCTGAATTAAGGTTTCAATCTCTTTTATTCCAATTTCTCTTGTGCCGAAAATATCCAATAAAAACGAATTCTTTTTACATAAATCATTTATACAGCGTTTCAAAACACTTTTAAATAAATCCGAAGACAGCAGTTCTTCGGAAGTGTCGCATATTTTATCACGAATTTTTATTATGACTTTTTTCTCAAGTATTTCATAATCCATTATATGTGTCATCTTAATCCTCTTAATAAATAAATCATATATAAATTTAAACTAAAACAAGTAAATCTAGTAAATATATGAAATTTAAATTTAATAAATGTTTAACTAAACGTAAATAAAAAAACTGGTATATATTTTGCTGTTAAGTATTATAAATTTTTAACAATTTTTGAAGAATATTTTTTTACCAATAATCCAGTATTTAAAAAAAAATTGTAGAAAATAAAAATAATATAAATTAAAATGAAAGCCAAAATTAATAGCTATTATGCCGGTGATCATAATTTTATAGGAAAATATAATGGACGAAAAACGTAACCTGCTTGCACAAATAGAAGAACTTAATGAATCTAATGAAAAACTTCAGTACCTTCTTAATATTTCCAAATCAATGATGTCTGAAATTGAGCTGGATACTTTATTGCAGGTTATTATGGAAAAAGTCACTCACGTTATGGACGCTGACAGAAGCACGTTGTTTTTATTGGATAAAAAAACTAATGAACTCTGGAGCAAAGTTGCTCAGGGAGCAAACATAAACGAAATCAGGTTTCCAAATGGAATGGGAATAGCCGGACACGTTGCTGCTCAAGGTGAAATAATAAACATACAAGACGCTTATGGTGATGAAAGATTTAATCAGGAAATTGATAAAAAAACCGGATACAGAACCAAATCAATATTAACAATGCCGTTAAAAAATTCTAAAGGTGAAATCATCGGCGCAACCCAAGTTTTAAACAAAAAATCAGGGAACGGATGGTTTAATCAAAACGATGAAGACTTATTAGAAGCTTTTTCATCTCTCGCTGCCATATCATTAGAAAACGCTATTGTTTATCAGCAGGTACATAACACAATGAAAACTTTTGAATTATTTGTACCGCCTAAATATTTACAAAGAATTGCAAAAGAAGGCCTTGAATCTATAAAACTTGGCAATGCTGAAAAAATCCATGCAACGGTTGTATTTTCAGATATACGCAGTTTTACAGATTTATCCGAAACCATGACACCGGATGAATCACTTGAATTTTTAAATTCGTATTTAAATGAGATGGGCAATATTATAGCAAAAAATGACGGTTTTATTGACAAGTTTATCGGCGATGCAATAATGGCAATTTATGACCACAGTTCACCTGATGCAAGTATCGATACGGCAATACAAATGAGAAAACAGCTCGATATATTTAACGAGAATAGAATCAATAAAAACGAAACACCCATTGAAATAGGAATTGGGATTAACACTGGAGAGGTCATTGTAGGAACAATCGGTTCAAACGACCGTATGGATTCTACTGTAATCGGAGATACGGTTAACCTTGCGTCGCGTATGGAAGGCCTTACTAAGATTTATAAATGCAGGGTTTTAATTTGTGATAACACTTTAGAAAAGCTTGAAAACGCGGAAAAATATTGCATAAGGGAAATAGACACTGTTAAAGTTAAAGGCAAAAAAATCAATACCACTGTATATGAAATTTATGATTATGAGGATGAAAATACCAAAGAACTTAAAAAGAAAATCAACCCGTTGTTAATTAAAGGCAGAGAACTTTACAGGGTAAGAAAATGGGACGAGGCTATAGAACAATTCAGGGAAGCGCTCGAAGCCTCCCCTGATGATATTGTTCCTTTTATTTTCATGGACCGTTGTAAAAAATACAAAACCCTGCCCCCTCCTGATAACTGGGATGGAGCTTATAAACTTGAAGAAAAGTAAAACTATTTCTTTTCTTTTATTGAATGATATATATAAATCTTTGAATCAGGGCTGCCCATTTTAAAATCGGGGCCGTATAATTCTAATTCGCAAATTCCGCCCATTGTATATTTACTTTTTTTAAGCCATTTGTTTATTTTCGTATAAGTATTTTTAATGGTCTTAACACTGCCCTTATGAACAAATACAGCGTATTTTTGAGCAGGCACGGTGTATTTATCAAATCCGGCAGGTAAATTATCAAAACTGCTAACCTGATAACACGGCATGTGGTCAAATTCGTAAACCGGCTTTGTTAGTTTATAATTATATGAGATGCCCCACATTTTTTTCGGCTCTACCACATTCTTTAACTGTTTGCTCATGCCCATAAACTTACCCCAGGCCTGAGGTATTAATTTCATATTATTTTTTGTAATATGAACAGAAACGCCTGCCATTTTCATCTCAGGCAGACTCGTTATTTTTACCGGCTTAATACAACCCTTTTTCTTTTTGCCTTCACTACATGCAACGAATAAAACAAAAATAGAAAGAAATACAATAATTTTTTTCACTTTATCCTCCATAACACTTAATATTGTTATTAAATTAACACAATTGTTAACATTAATCAAGTTTTTATTTATTCATTGTTAAAAAACATATAAAATTATTACAAGCAATTTTTCTTCTTGATTTTTTATATACGGACATAGTATATATAG
>CALGPD010000005.1 GCA_937960625.1 uncultured Spirochaetia bacterium
AAAATGTTCAAAAATCAACAATGTAGGTTTTTGTAAGGAGTGGTGCTGTAAAATTTAACAAAATTTGTTTTAAACTTGAAAACTAAAAATAACGCGTTATGTTAGAAATCGTTGCTTATTTAGGAAGGGAATATGAAATTGTTTAACCAATCACCCTTTTAAAACAGCTAAAGGTTTTACCCGGGCAACTTTTTCTGCGAGCCCTGCGCCGTGAATAACGTCAATCACAGCATCAATGTCTTTATAAGCATCCGGGGCTTCTTCCTTAATTTTACCACGTTTTTCGCAAATTAAATACACTCCCTCAATGCTTTTTTCAAACTGTTCATCAGTAATTTTAGCGTGTTTAACAATTTTGCCTTTACGTTTTTTGCCCGCTGCTTCGGTTCTACTCATAACGCGTCCGGCACCGTGACAAACTGAATACAAACTTTCGCTTCCGGAATTAACACCGGCTAAAATATAACTATGAGTTCCCATACTGCCCGGGATTATTACCGGCTGTCCGGTTTTATCAAAAGGAGCGTGCATTAATTCCGGCGCAAATGCCCGGGTTGAACCTTTTCTGTGTATCCACAATAATTGTTCTCCGTGTTTTTCCTGTTTTACCATATTATGAGGAACATCGTATAGCGAAGGGAGAATTAAATCCTTGCCGTATTCATAACGAATATTCTTTCTGATTAACATTATCATAATAAGCCGGTTTAGATATGCAAAGTTAGCTGCAGCATGCATTGCTCCAGTAAATTTTTTACCTAGTTCAGTGTCCGCGTATAAATACGTTAGCTGCTTATTGGGAATGGGCATTGCTTTATTTTGACATTCTTTTAAGGCAAGCTTCATATATTCACCGGCTATTTCATGTCCAAACCCGCGCGATCCAGAATGCACCATCACAGTTATCATATCTTTCTCAAGTCCGAATGCTGCTGCTTTTTCTTCATTATATATATCAGTAACGTGCTGGATTTCGATAAAATGATTGCCGCCTCCAAGGGACCCGAGCTGTGCTATACCTCTTTCTATTGCACGGGAAGAAACAGCATCGGGATTTCCCGGCATTTTTCCAAAATCCTCGGTTTTGTTTATATCATCAACGAGTTCGTTTTCATTATAAAATACGCTCAACCTTTCATCTGTCCGTGCAATTTTTTTATAAGCACCGAGTCCGTTTTTCATAACACTTTCAAATATAGGCTTTGTAACTTTTACGTTGGTTTTACCCTCACCAAGCGGTATATCACGGGATATACTATGCGCAAGTTTTGCAGCATCAATAT
>CALGPD010000006.1 GCA_937960625.1 uncultured Spirochaetia bacterium
ACTTTAACTATTCCAGTATATCAATTACCACTAATGTAATATCATCACTTAGCTTGGTTTTGGGTTGTATCCATTCCAATAAATCGGTTATCAAATAGTCTGCAAATTCTTTGGCAACTAGTTTTTTTTGCTCTTTAATTATATTATAAAACCTTGTATCATAATACTGCTTATCTTCATTATATTCTTCCGTAATTCCGTCTGTATAAAGAATTATTTTGTCCTCCTTATTAACTTCCGTTTCGATCTCAAGAAATTTCATATCTTTCCGCACTCCAAGCATTGTTCCTTTTGGACAGAATTCAAGAATTTCGTTGGTTCCATTTTTATATATATAAACAGGCGGATGCCCGGCTGAGGCAACTTTTACTTTTTTACTTCTCAAATTAACGTATAAACACGCTGCTGTTATAAAGTGGCTTTCAATATTTCCCGTGAGCATATTATTAACGTTTTCTAAAAGTTTACCAGGATTTTTTGCGTTTTGAATCTGCAAAGAAAACGTTATTTTCACCATCGAGGATATAATTGCTGCGGGTATTCCGTGACCTGAAACATCTGATATATATACTAATAGTTCGTTATCTGAAATTTTATAATAATCATAAAAATCTCCGCCAATGGATTCCATTGGAATATATTTGGCAAAAATATTAATGTTATTTATTTCAGGTAATTCTAAAGGTAAAATTGACTGCTGGATAACTTTTGCTGTTTCAAGCTCTTTCTCAATTGCTATTAAAACCTGCTGGTCTTTTACGGTTTTCTTTAAAGTTAATAATGTTTTTACTCTTGCTAAAAGCTCATTTTTATCAAAAGGTTTAACCAGATAATCATTTGCCCCCACTTGAAATCCCGTTACAACATCAACGGGCTGGTTTTTCGCGGTAAGCATAATTATTGGAAGGTTATAAATCGGATATTTTTCCCTGATAATTTTACACACCTCGTATCCGGACAGTTTCGGCATCATTACATCGAGCAGAACCAAATCGATGTTATCTTCTTCCTCGATGACTTTAAATGCCTGTTCTCCGTCTGCTGCCTGCTTAACCTGATAATTGTGCAGAGATAATTGATTTGTTAAAACCTGAAGATTTACCGGTTCATCATCAACTATTAATATCACAAACTTATTCGCGCTATCAACAACGAGTTTATCAAAAAAATCTTTATTTTCTTCTTCATCTAAATTCGACAGCATTTGTTTACCCTGAAGAATGTTCACTTCAAATTTTTCGTCTGTATTCTTTTTGGAAGAGGATTTTGCTGTTTTTTCTTTTGACATTGGAAGTGTAATTATAAAATCCGAACCTTTCCCCTCTTCGGATTTTACCATGATTTCTCCCCCGTGTAAATCAACCAGTTGTTTGGTAATAGCCAATCCTAATCCCGACCCGCTATATTCTCTTGAGGCAGAACTATCAACCTGTTCAAATGATTTGAAAATACTGGACATTTTTTCTTCGGGAATACCTATCCCGGTATCTGAAATAGTGATTTCAATCATATCTCCGGCTTGTTTAGCGTTTATAGTAATTTTGCCTTCATGTGTAAACTTAATCGCGTTACCGATTAAATTAAATAAAATTTGCTGCAGCCGATTTTCATCAGCATAAACATTGGGAATATTTTCAGGAATGTTATTAATTATTTTTAAATGTTTATTTTTAACGAGAAAACTCGTTGTCGCTATTATTACTTGTGTTATATCGCTTATATTAATTTCTTTTAAATATAAATCAATACTTTTATGTTTGAGTTTTGAGAAATCCAGAATATCGTTTACAAGGTTTAATAATCTCTTTCCGCTTGAAACAACCATTGCCAGATTTTGTTTTTGTATTTCTGATAATTCGCCTGTGGCGCCGTCAATCATTGATTCGGTCAGGCCGATAATGCCATGTAAAGGCGTTCTTAGTTCATGCGAAGTATTGGCAAGAAAATCATCCTTGAGTTTATCCATTTTCTTTAATTCAAGGTTCTGCTGTTCGATTATTTCACTGTTTTTTCGTAAATCTTCCAATAATGATTTAATATTTTCTGCCATATCATTAAAGGATACAGCAAGCCTGCCAAGTTCGTCATTTGATTTTACTTTAATTCTATAATCAAGATTGTTGTTTGAGAATTCTTGGGTACCTATTGTAAGTGATGTTATTTTTTTAGACATTTGATTGGAAATCCAAATTGCAATCAAAATTACGAATATAACCATAATAATAGTAGCAATAATTAATTGTTGAACTGAGACCCGTACATTCGATAGAATCATTAATTTGCTGTTAGATATTGTTTTATCAATAACTTTACTTTGTTTGATCAAAATATTGTCAACGTTCTTTTGCATTGCTGTAGCAGCTTTATGAAACTCTTTTACGTTGGCTCCAATTGTAATTATTCCGAATCCGCGTTTTGAGTTTGCATACTTGCCCGTGTAATAGGGGATTGCAGCAGCAGTATTTAGTTTCCACACCTTGCTCCAATATATCATAAATGAGCCATGTCCGCCGTGTTTGGTTAATTGATACCAGCCGTGGCATTGCGGCGCCCATGTTAAATATCTGCAGTCAAGGCCAACTTGCCCTTTGCGTAATTGTTTAATACTGGCTTTATTCATTCGGCTTTGTTTATAAAAAGGTTTAATTCTGGCAGCAAGAAATTTGTTTAAATCCTTTATACCGGATTTACGCCATTCTTTTTCAGTGTCCTTGCTTATCCAGCCTGCAACTCTTTTACCCGTTTTAGGGTCAAATCCCATAATAAAGTATTCACGGGGATGGCAAAGATTTCTTCCTTTATAATCCCACATAAAAGCATAATTTCCCCGGTTGGCATCTTTAATATTTGAGTAACTTCCGCCTGTAAACGGTTCAATATAATCCGTAAACTCCCTTAAATGCCTGTAATCCAGAGCCATTGTGAGGTAACCGATTTTTTTATTGTTATTAACTACAGGCGTAACAAACCTGATTATTCCTTTAAACCGTTTTCCAACGGGGTTTTCCATCCCGGCATAAGCAGAATTTTTAGGGTCGAATTTTATTTTTGCTTTTTTAGCTTTTTCTTTTGTATAAATACCAATGATTTTTGAAGGAACGTATGCGCCGATTAAATCCGAAACATATATTTGGCCTTTTTTCAAGTTTTTTGCTTTCCAGAAATAGGATTCCGCTTTTATATAAGTGTTAAACCTATTTGAGATATTTTTTAACCTGTTATCTATATTTGAAATTTTTATTTTTTCATTTCCATTTAAATCATAGAACGTAATTTCTTTATATAACGGTATTTTTTTCTTAAAAAATTTTTTTGGCGGAATATAATTAAAATTCTTTTCGTTCTCTTCCAATACTTTTCCGATTGCTTTGGCTTTATATTTTTTATTTTTATAAATACTTTCCCATTTGTTTTTTTTATCATTATAAATGTATTTCTCATGCGTTGTAATTAATTTTGCTTTTGAGTTATAAAAATTCATAAAAGTAGAATATGATAGAGGGAGTTTGGAAAGTAATAGTAAATCATTATCCCTTTCGTAAAGAAAATCAGCAACTTTACGTGCTATTGAAATTGACAGCCTTTCCATATTGTGCTGGGATTTTTCATCAAGTGCTTTCACGCTGTCTTTAATAGTGATGTTCGCGGTATTTTTGACAATCTGTTTGCTTTTATCTCTGATATTCGTAGTGTCTTTAATAAATAACCGGCCGACTTTTTCAGCGCCTGTTATGGCTAAATAAGTAATTATTACTAGCGGTAAAAGTTTGATAAAAACGAATATGAATATTAGTTTAGTTTTAATTCCCAGATTGTTTATTTTCGATGAAATTTTGTTTTTAAAATTTTTATAATTAAACATTTACCTTGGCCTTAATTGGTACATAAAAATTATATTTTATAAAAAAAATTATGTCAATAGAATATTGTTTTTTTAACTTTTCGTATAATTATTTTATATATTGGTAATTTTTTGAAAAATTATGCAAAGTTTTGAATTTATATTGTACTGTGGATTTATATTAGTCCAGAATTGTAATTATATGTAATATGCGTTTATTATAACAGTTATCTGTATTGCGGTGAGGAATACCCTGAAAACAATCCTTTGTATCTTTTGTATTTTTCCGTGTTTTTGCTTTTTTTACCAATAAGTATGGCATTTTGAGGGCAAAGGTTATAACACTTCACGCAAAAAATGCAGTTGTTTCCAATTTTAATTTCTTTTTCCGGATTTAAATTAATATTACCGGTGGGGCAAATTTTTACACATAGACAGCATTTCGTGCATTTGCTTTTGTTAATTTTCATTCTACGTTTAAATATATTAAATAGAATATAGCATCTGCGGAATCCCCATGAAATAATCTTATGCTTGAAGCTTATTTTTTCCTTTTTGTATTGCTCCGATAAAATTTGTATGCATTCATAGTCAATTCGGCTCAAAGCGGAATTAACCATTTCATCTATTTCTGCTTTTGTGGGTTTTTTTGAAAAATTTATCCCGGGAATATATACGTTAGCTGGAAATAAGAAATGGCTTTGAAACACAACGGTAAATCCTTTTCTTTGCAGTTTCCTTTTAAACAAAACGTTTGTATTGCCAATGAATGATTCATATGTCGCAATAATAAAAACTTTTTTTCCTTTGGCTTTATTTAAATTAATATTTTTCATGAAATCAAAAAAATATGGCGGCAAAGTACACGCCCAAACAGGATAAAAGATTCCCAGCATATCGCAGTCTAAAACCTGTGACTGATTCTCAGTCACTATATCAAATTCTGTAACATTATGCTCTAATTGCGATAGTTTTTCCTTAAATTTTTTGCATATAAAATGAGTATTACCAGTAGATGAAAAGTATAATAAATTAATCTTCATGATTTCTATACTCCTTAACGTTTTTAAAACAAATTATTTTTATTCCCGGAATATAGTTTAGTTCAGGTTTTTATTTTTGTATTGAAGAAATGCGACATTGTTAGTTTATTTTTCAATTCCAATTATTTTTGCTTCAACGGGAGTAATCTGCCGGATATAATTTTGCGGGCTTTTTCCTGTGAAATATTTCCATTCTCTAATGAGATGGGATTGGTCGCTGAAACCCGTATTATACGCTATTCCTGCCCAATCTGGTTTATTCACATTTTTTATATAATTAATTAATTTATTGAATCGGGCAATTCTATAAAAATGTTTGGGGGTAATTCCAACGTGTTTAATAAATATTCTTTCCAAATGCCTTTTTGATAATGCAAGATTTGAACTTAATCCTTCTATTGTACAAAAAACTCCGGATTTAATAATAATATCCATGGCTAAATCTGCTTTTGAGCGAATGATTTTTTCTTGGTTAAGGAATTTTATTAACTCGTTATCAAGCGCGCGTATTTTATCAGCTAAAGATTTCTTTTCATATATTTTTTCTATGTTTTCCTTTTCAATATTTGTATTTAATAAATATACGGGCAGAACTTTATCCGTCAGTTCAATATGAGGAACGTGAAAAAAATCCGAAACCACCCAGGGCTTAAATTTCACTGCAATTAGTTCAATATTTCCTTGCGATGAAATTGTAAAATTATTCGATATTAATCCAAAAACAACGCATTCGCATTTTATTTTAGTTTTATTATTTTTTGCGCTGAAATAAACCGGGGCACCAAGATTTATTAAAATCCCCGGGCATCCGTCAGTTGGGAAAGTAAACACCACCGCGCCGGTGTTTTGAAAATAAAAATAGTTGTTAATATATTCAGATAGCTTTATGCATGGAGAAAACTCGTTAAAATACACTCTGTTTCCTTAATATTTCCTTTCAAGGTATTTTATATTTAATAATATATTATTGAAAGAGTTTTTTATTCCTCTGCTTTAATTGTAAAGTTAAAAGTGCTGCCTTTTTTGTATTCGCTTTGTACCCAAATTTCACCTCCGAGTGAATTTACCATTTTTTTACTCACGGTTAATCCAACGCCCAAACCTTGAAACCGCCTGCTGTTCGAGCTTTCCACTTGTTTGAACATTTCAAAAATAAGATCTAGGTTTTCCGGTTTAATGCCAATCCCTTTATCTTCAATTTTGAATTCATAATAATTTTCAATTTTGCGTATTCCGATGTTAACTTCATCATCTTTAGTAAATTTAACCGCGTTGCTGATAAGATTATACAATATTAGTTTAAGTTTGATATAATCTGAATTGATGAAATTTGCGCATTCAATATTTATGCTTACTTTACAATTTCTTTTTTCGATTTGGAATATAAGCATGTGCAAAATATCATTAACGAGTTCTTCTAAATTTATTGGTTCAACTTTGTTTTCAACTTCTTCGTTGGCTTGAAAATCTGAAAGCCTGATTAAATTTTCCAGCAAATGATTTAAACGCCTAGCTGAGAAAACAATTTTTTCCGCATAATCTTTTATTTCTACTTTTACATTTTCATCACGCATAATTAATTCACTAAAACCGATTATTCCTGTTAATGGCGTTCTTATTTCATGCGAAAGTATGGAAAACAGTTCTTCCTTAAACCTGTTTACACTTTCAGAATTCGACAGAGCAAGTTCAATGTTTTTTTTGTTTTCCTTCAATATGTTTTCATAATCCTGAATGCTTTGGGTCATTAAATTAAACGAATTTGCCAAATCTCCGAGTTCATCCTGCTGGTTAGTTTTTATGCGTAAATTAAAATTTTTCGTTTCAGTTATTTCGTTGCTTATATTGCTGATCTGTGTAAGTGGGTTTAAAACGAATTTATTTAACCCCAGTAATGATGCAAATGTTACTAATATTAACAGCATCAAGAAGATACCTAAAGTCATTGATAACATAGTGTTGATTTCACCTTGTATATCATAACGCGGGATAATAGACAATATTTTCCACCCAAGCTTTTTAGAGCAATAGTAAAAACAATAAAATGATTTGTTCTTTGTAACAGTTTTAAATAGAAAGTATCCGGTTTTGGTTTTGAAAATATTTTGATAATTTTTGATTTTATTCTTTATATGAGTAAACTTTTCTTCTTGCTTTTTTCCAACTAAAATAATGCCTTTTTTATCTAAAAGCATCATGTATCCATCCCTAACGAGTTTAACTTTGGACATATAGCTGGTCAGGTTTTTAAGCGTTACGTCAATACCAACAACGCCGTAAACTTTATTATTTTTATCCACCAAAGCTTTAACAATGCCTATATTAACGTCATTTGTAGTTACCGAACGGTAAGGCCTTGTTTTCATAACTTTGTCAGGATTGTTTTTTGCCAGTTTATACCAGGGCCTGCTTCTCGGGTCGTATTTTGTGGGTTTTGCCCTTAAATGTGAGCGTACAAAACTGCCGTTTTCCCTGCCCATATAAACAGAATTAATGTAGGGATGTGAAATTCTATATTGATTGAAAAAAAGCCTGATTGATTTTTCATGCCTGCTAAGGTTATATTGGAATGTTTTGTCGTCTGCGTTTAAGAAGCTGGTAAAGTTTTTGTGGTTTTTAATCCTTACTAATTCATTTATTGATAATATTTTAGTATTTACCTGCATGTTTTTAATAAACGTTGTAAGCGCGAGGTCGATATGCACCTGCTGGGTTTTAATTTCTCTGCTTATATTTTCAAACTGCAGCTTTTTTAAAAATGGGGAAATTATAAGCGATGTTAATAAAAAAATTACTAGCCCAAAAACAATAAATATTATAATAACTTTAGATTTCAAGCGAAGAGTCATTTTTATATCTCGTTATACTTTAAATCGCAAACAGCATAAATAGCTTTAATAATATTATACATTACGCTTTAATATAAGGTCAATATTCACAACGAATATTTATTATAAACATTAATATTATTTACAAAACAGAAATTTTAATTCCTTGCGCTTGACAGAATAACAGAATAACGTGAATTTTTAAATATGATAGTGAACAGATTCAGGCGCATGCGCGTTATATTTTGTATGATATTCAGGGTATGGATGTCATATACAGCGTTTAATATAATTTCTATATTTAGAACGAAAAAAACCAGACAAAAAAAATTATCAAAACTACACAGTAAAAATGCGTCACGGGTAATGAAAAAACTCGTTAAACTTAAAGGCGCAGTAATTAAAATAGCTCAGCTTTTGGCAACGCGCCCTGATTTTATACCCGAAGAATATTGCAGCGTATTACAAAAGCTGCAGGATAAGTTAGAGCCTATCAGGTATAAAAAAATAGTTAAAACTTTTTTACTTGAGTTTGATACAGCACCGGAACAAATGTTCGATACTTTTGAAAAGGAATCTTTTGCGTCAGCCAGCTTGGGGCAGGTGCACCTTGCTACCATAAACAACGAAAAACTCGCTGTTAAAATTCAATACCCTGATATTGATAAAATAGTAAAAAATGATATTAAGAACCTTGAAATGGGCCTTAAAATTTTTTCCAAGAGGTTTTACTCTTCATATTCATCCGTGATACCTGTGTTTAACGAAATAAAAAAACACGTTTTATCTGAAATAGATTATTTCCGTGAAGCGGATAATGTTGAAAAGTTCAGTGAAATGTTTAAGGACAGCGCTTATGTAAAAATCCCAAAAGTATACCGTAAATATTCAGGCATGCGCGTTCTTACTTTGCAGTTTTTAGAAGGGGTTAAAATAACGCGCGCTCTTGAAAAAGAAACTGATAATGAAATTAAGGATTTGATTTTATACCGGGCAGTTGAATGTTTTGTTGATCAAATAATCAATTACGGTGTTTTTCAAGCAGACGCGCATCC
>CALGPD010000007.1 GCA_937960625.1 uncultured Spirochaetia bacterium
CTATTATACTGGCTGTAACCATACTGTTTTTTTTTTGACTTGCAACAAAATACCGTTTAAAGAACTGAAACTTTATTTTTTTACTAAAGTGTGTTCCAGATAGTTTCAAACTCCAGATAGGCCTTCCTGAATTAATGTTTACAGCTATTAAAAGTAAATCCCTTAAAGAAAATAAAACTAATGCATTAGAATTATTTAAAATTCGCTTGGCAGTAAATCCGTTCATACTCCAGACTTTTTTACCTGTTTTTTTATTAATCACAATTACTTCGTTTTTTTTTAAGTTCAAAACCAGAAAGTTTTTTAGTATTTTAAAGTTTTTAATTGCCCCTACCCCAAGGGAAAAAACTTTGGAAGGAACTTTATAACCTTTGGTCCTGAGAAGTTTGTTATAACCGTTTTTGTAAAAAGGATATAAAAAATATGAAAGTATAAATTTCCTTATATATTTTAATTCAGGCAAATTCTTAAATCTAAACCCTAAAGTATTTTTAAACTCATCAAACAGTTTTAACTTTAATGAAAATTTCATGTTCTGTTTAAGATATTCTCTTAAAAAATTTAAGGTTTCAAAATTACATGGATTCTCAATTAATGATAGAAAAGAATAACGCATACTCTTTCCATGGTTTCTCATTTTAAAATTAATTTTCGACATTAATAAATTAAAATTACTATTCACAATATTATTACTTAAATCTGATTTCCTAATTATATATCCGTTATAAATAAATACTCCGAATTTATACCTTGCAGCAAGTAAGTTACCATAATAAATTTTTCGATAAACAACTCTGGATGATTTTAAGATTGTATATCGATAAGAAACTGCTTCCTTATCAGAAATAATTATATTCAAGCAATCAGGATGGATCCTCACATCAATAACACTAAAATTCTTAAATAGCTTTATAAATCTTTTACCCGTTCTAATACTTTTATATTTTATGAAATTATTTCCAATGCAAACGTAATTGTATTTTTTTACAACAATCCTTTTGGATTTTTTAAAAGAGGCTTTATGAATTAATCCTGAATTCGCTATGAAACGGTATTCAATATTTCTATCATTGTACAAAACAATTTTATTTTCAAACAGTTTCACATGTTTAATATTAAAACCTAACTTTTTCTTCCATATCAATCTTCCAGATTTCATCCCGAAAATAAATACTTCATCCCCGGAAATCAGCGCTGACAAGGGAAACTTTGTATAAACTTTTGTAAACCTTAAATCTGAACATGGATATTTTTTTATTACTTTATTTTTCTTTCTTAAATGCACAAGAAAGTTTTCACCCTGTTTTTTTTCAAAACTTACTCCAAGAGGTTTGGCGTCAATTAATATTTTTGGCGCTGTAACTTTTTGAAAATTACTTGTATCATAAAACTTGCCGTTAATATTTATTAATTTATTGTGTATCAAAACACTTTTTATTTCTTCGTTGTGAATATATTCTCTCTTTGAATTATCCGGAGAAATCACAGTAAGTTTGTTACCGCTATATACAACGAGTAGATTTTTACTGAAAACCGGCTTAGGATTTTTCATTATTTTACCAATTTTTAGTTTAGTACTGATATTTTTATTATAATAAGCTTTTGAATATTCAAGCGCTTTTTTATATTTCTTTTTATTATAGTAATAATACGCTGCTGCTAACTCCTGATGATTTGAATTCATTCCCGGTTTTTTTAAGCCGTTTAACTTACCGCCTGTTTTTAGCAAACATTTTACATAATGTGAAATAATTTCCGGGTCTATCCTTTTTAAATATTGTAAAGCGAGGTTATAGTTTTTATTCGCAAGTTTATAGTTTTTATTTTCAAAATAATAACGCGCTTTTGCATAATATAAACCTGCATTATTTTCCATATAGCTGTATTTTAATTTTACCCAAGGCAACCGTGTAATTTTAGAAATAGTATTACAAATTTTCAAACCTAAATTATTATATTTATTAATACGGGAATTAACGAAAAAATGTTTTAAACGCTTAACTTTCATGCCAGTTCTATAAACAGAAATTCTAATCCTCACAAAACTATTTGCATCCATATTGGGATTACTGTAGTAAATTCGCGCGGTAACGAAAAAATTCATATCAGGAAAATGTTTTTCCATATTACTGAAATTCTTTTTATTTATCTTATTTCCGGGAAAATATGAAGCGATTTTATAAGTACCGTATATATGTGAGGAATAAAAACCCTTGAATAAGGATTTCATGGTTTTCCGGAGCAAATGTACAGTCATTTTTGCACCGGCAGTTTTATTTCTTGTATAAATCAATAATCCGAAATAATTGCGTTTTATTAATATTTCCTGAGAAAAACATAAATACGGCATTAAAATTAAAAATATTATTAAAAACGAGATAAATTTTATTCTTCTGCTTACAATGTTCAATTTTATCACCTGTCAATATGGGTTATCAATTCAATTCTCGAATCAAATTCATATATAATTAGCTTTTTTTATTAAGAATAAAGTTTTATTCATAGAAACAAAAAGTATTCTTACCCTTTTCTTTTGCTTTATACAACGCCTTATCTGCCTGAGTAATTAAATCGTTATCTTCTTTAACAATATCGTCATTATTAATCAGACTGGAAATACCTATTGAAATAGTAACTTTTATTTGATTTCCATCGTAACTAACTTTAATATCCTTAACATTGTCAATTATTTTTTCAGCAAGAACTTTTGCTCCATCCCTGTCTGTTTTCAAAGCCAATATAACGAACTCATCTCCACCGTACCTTGCGAATAAATCACTTTCTCTAATAACAGTTTGAATAGAATGCACAATATCTTTTAATACCAAATCACCTGCTTCATGGCCGTAAGTATCATTAACGTTTTTAAAATTATCAACATCCATCATAAAAATAAATAATGGTTCTTGATAACGTTTAAACTTTTTATATTCATCAATAACACGCTGCTCAAAATAACGCCGGTTTCTAATTCCTGTTAACTGATCGGAATAGGATAATTTAATTAAAAAACCTCTTTGTTTTTTTAGATCACTTACATGAGCTTCAAGTTTTGAATATAATTTTGCATTGGATATTGAATTTCCGATTAATGGGCTTATTGTTTTTATTATTTTAATATCACTTTGATTTAGATATATGCTCTTCTTCAATGAACACATTTGTATTATACCGATTGGTTTTTGCTTCAATATTATAGGAAACATTAACATGGATTTTATTCCTGACAAAACTTTTTTAAATTTCACATCCTGTGTTGTCATAGGTAAATGCATTATTTTATCTAATTCAGGAAAATAAACATGGGTATTATTCATAAAAGCGAATTGAATTACACCTAATTCTTTTGATAATTTCAACCCATCCAAATCCTTAATAACATTGAGATAATTTTCTAGAATGTGTTTATTACTTTCATCAATTGAATTTTCATATTTGCAATTCAAATAATCATTTTCCCGTATAAAAATAAAACCAAGGTCGAAATTTAAAATATGCAATAATTCATTAAGAATAATTTTATATATTTCATCAGTGGTTTTTAACCCGTTAGTGTTTTGAACAATCTCAAAAATTTTCCGGTTTCTTTCAGCGTGTATCTCTATTTCTCTTTCCATTTCCTTAACACGCTTAAATAACTCGGCATTTTTTACCTGGTCATAAAAAAGCTCAAGCAATTTCCAGATTGATGAAATAATGTTATCAGGAATATCAAATTCAGAAGAAATAAATACTATGACTCCAATAGATTCTTTGTTTTTAGCAAAGGGAACAAAAGTCATATATTTTGTTTTCCAGAGTTCAAATACAAAGTTTGCATTATATACGTAATCTTGAATATTATCTTCATTAAATTGAAATACTTTACATTCATTAAAACAATTATTAATAATGTCATTGCCGGTTAAAGATATTGACGTTTTTAGCAAAATCATTGCAAGGTCATCATATTGTTCAGGAACAATTATCTTTTCAAAAATAAGATTCTCTCTAAGTATATCTGATATTGCAATAAAACATCCGTCAAAATCAAAAACGTCTTTAATCTCGTCAAGCATCAAATCCAATAATTTTTCAAGCTCAACAATACTGCTTATTTTTTTTATTAACTCTATTACACGGTTATTGTTTTGACGTAGAGTTTCAAATACATATTGATTTTTTATTATATCAATAACACCGGATATGGATTTTATAAACGAACACAAATTATGAATTTGCTCATCTAAAATCTTCAGTTTGTTATTTTCATTATAAAGTATAAAAATACCGTTTTTTTTACTTTTATGTATACTCGGTATTATTAAACATTCTTTTGCATCAATGTATCCGCAATAAACACATTTACTATCTGGAAAATCAGCAGGCGAAACGATTTTATTATCAACTAAATGAATATATCTGCCTGTATTAAAGGACAAAGAAAATAAATTTTCAGTGTCAATTGAAAACTCATTTATATTCTTTAATCTTTCGTCACAATTACCATTATCCCTGAAAAGTTTAACTTTCCTTTGTTTTTCGTCATAAACATATACTAAAACATTTTCAAAATACCATGAAGTCTTTATGTAAGAAATAATCTCGTTAACAAGACTCTCTATAGTATTAGTAAAATTCTCGCCCTGATAATTAATATCCACTCTAACACCCTGCATGTAATTTTATATGGGGATATTTTAAATTAATTATTTACTTATTTCAAATTTATTCTAAAACCGTTTCATTAAATTCTTTACTTCTTCTAATGCTTTGCCTGCTCTGACAAAATCATTTTCTCTTAAATAACGTAAATATTTATTAAAAGCACGTTTTATCCGTTGTTTTAAATTGCCTTTAGGCTTGACTTTTTTAGTTTCTACTGTCTTTTTATTCTCCTGAGTTGAAGATATATTTTCAGACAATAAATTACTTATTGCCTCTTCAAAATTATATCCCCAGGTTATACGGTTTGCGCCGTCTCCAACTATAATCATTTTAATTTGAGGAAATCTCGCATTATTACTTCTAATATAAACCGGTTGAACGTATAACAGGGTAAATTTTCCGTCTTCAAGCAACGGATAAACAAGAGTATTTCCCATAACCTTCTTACCCCAAAGTGTTAATTTTTCTTTTATTGCCGGAGTCTGGTCAATGCGTGCTAAAAACTGCATTATACCGTCACGCCTTTTTTGCGTTTTGGGCATTGAGTAAAAAACTACTCTTGGTTTTAAAGTATTAGGGTCAAGTGTTGCGCCCATTAAACCACGCACAATTTGCGTTTGAGCAGGAGTAAACATTGTCATCAAATTTAAGCGCAAATCTTTTTGGCCGGGTAAACGGCAAATCTGATAATAAGGGCCGTATGGGTTTTTCCTGCCTCTGTAAACTTCTTTTGATAACTGATAAATATCTTCCCTATTATAAAACACCTGGGCATCTGTTATATGATATTGCGTATATACTTTGGATTTCAATTCAAATTCTGTAGGTGGAAATTTCATATGTCGTTTTAGTTCATCCGACATTTCTTTCTTTTCAAAGCTGTTTGGAAAAACTTTTTTCCACGTTTTTATTATTGGGCATTTTTTATCTACTATATAAGCATGAACGGTACCGTGATAAGCATCAACAACGATTTTAACGCTGTTTCTAAAATAATCAACATTACGGCGTGACTGCCCCGGAAGTGAGATTCTGTACTCTGCCGCATAAGGAAAATTTAACGCGGTGGAATAACCGTCAATAATCCAAACGAGTTTTCCGTTAACAATTGAAACATAAGGTTTTCCTAACAGTAAAAACGGATACAGTTCTTTCACTCTTTGAATAATATTTCTTCTATATAATAGCTTGCTGTTATTT
>CALGPD010000008.1 GCA_937960625.1 uncultured Spirochaetia bacterium
ATTAGCACAAAGCCTTGCTCATCTGGGTTTCTGGATTTGGAATGTAAAAGAAGAAAAAGTTATATGGTCTGATGAAGTCTATAATATTTACGGCGTAACCCGTGACAATTATTCCCCTACCATATCAGGCAATGAGAAAATGACACATCCTGAAGATTTTAAGAACTCCATTGAAGCACTTCAAAAAGCAATAGAAAGAAAAGAAGATTTTTTCTATTTAATAAGAATTTTTAGGCCTTCCGGGGAAATGCGTTATGTAAATTTATTTTGTAAATTAATTTTTGATGATAAAGATAATTTTAAGCATGTATTCGGCGCCGCGCTTGATATAACGGAGTTAAAAAACGCACAATATAATATTGAAAAATACCATGAGATTGTTGAAAATATAGTATCAACATATGAACTTGATGCAATTCTCGAGCTAATTCACGCAGCTTTAAACAAACAGTATAATTTTGATAGTTTTACAATAGCATTAATAGACAAAAAGAATAATACACTTAAATATCACAAATTAATTTCAGACAATCTGGATGAAAATATAATTCAAAGTATCAAAAACATTAATTTTTCACTTGATGATAAGTCAAACAATGCTATAAAATGCATTAACGAACAAGAAAGTATTTATGTTAAAGATTATGCACAATTATCCTTTGATAATAATGCTCTAAAAAAGCATGTTGAAAAATTTAAAATAAAATCCAATCTTGTAATTCCACTTTCTTTTCAAAGCAAACCTTTAGGTATTTTAGCTCTGTCTACTTTCAACGGAAAAAAATTAAACCTATCAAAAAATGATATAAAGGATATTGAACGCGTTGTAATGAGATTATCAATTGCGATAAACAATTCATTGGCTTTTGAAGAGATTCAAGAGCAAAAGCTTGAACTCGAAAAATCTCTTGAAAGGGAAAAAAACGCAAACTTTTATAAAACGGAATTTCTACAAAACATGTCCCATGAAATCCGGACTCCATTAAATGCAATCATAGGATTTAATTCGTTAATGGCACTGGATGACAACCTTACCAAAGACCAGCAGGAAAACCTTGAACTCATCAACAAATCCGGGGAAAGATTAATGCAGCTGTTAATGGATATCCTAACTATTTCTAAAATTGAACAAGGTAAAGTAACAGCCAAGTATGAAACTTTTGAATTAAAAAAACTGTTAGAAGAAATAAGGGAAATGTTCGCTCTATATTTTAAAGGCAAAAAAATTCATTTTTCCTTTTCAATAAACGGAATAAAAAATATATGTACTGATAACAAACGCCTTAATCAGATACTCGTTAATCTGGTCGGGAACGCAATAAAGTTTACAAGTAAGGGGGAAATCTCAATTCAAGTCAAGGATAAGCAAAGCTTCTATGAATTTTCTGTTTGTGATACAGGAATAGGAATAAGCAAAAAGCTTCAAAAGATTATTTTTAACAGTTTTGTGGTTGGTGAAACGGGTTTCACAAAAAATTATCAAGGCGCTGGCCTTGGACTTAATATTTGTAAGAGGCTCGTAAGTATTCTTGAAGGAGATATATGGGTTAAAAGCGAACCAGATAAAGGAAGCTGTTTTTATTTCACCATAAAAAAAGAGCAGCCAATACAAGAATCTGAGAATTTCGAAGAGGATGATAATTCTATTAATATGGAAAAAAACAATAAAAAACTTAACATAGCAATTGTTGATGATGAACCTTCTATTTTACAATTTGTTGAAAAAGTTATTATCCAAAAAACCGGTCATAAAATAAAATCTTATTTAAACTGCAAAAAGTTTTTACAAAATCTAAATAAAGATATTGACTTAATTCTTCTTGATATCAGAATGCCGGAGATATCAGGGGTAGATTGCCTAAAAAAAATAAGAGAACTTAGTTTCAAAACCCCGGTTATTGCCCTGACGGCTTTTGCAGGCCAGGGCGATGAGGAAAGATTTTTAAACACGGGATTTGACGATTATATATCTAAACCCATTTCGATAAAAGAGTTTATAAACCTTATAAACAAATTTGCATGAAAATCCTCATCATCACTATGGCAGATAATACTACAATATTTAATTTTATTGTCCGAGTTTTATTCAAAATTTAAGCTTTATATAGTATATTATAAAAAGTAAAACTTTGTTATATTCGGAGAATAATAAATGAAACGCGTTATTATTATTTTATTACTATTAACAACGGGGCTTTTATCAGCAAGACGAAAACCCACTGTAGCTATCATGAAATTTCAAACCATGGGAGTTGATAAATCAACAGCTCTTAGAATCAAAATTAATATTTTCAACTATTTATTTGAAACGGGTAAATTTAAGCTTACCGAACGAAACGACCTTAATAAAATCATGAACGAGATTAAACTATCCAACACAGACCTTGTTAAAAAGCAAAATGCGATTAAAGTCGGAAAACTGGTATCAGCAAACGGAATAGTTTTCGGCATGATAGTAAAAGACGGAAACACTTACACAATCTCCGCGAGGCTTGTTAACGTTCAAAACGGAACAATTGTGCGCACTGCCAAAGCAGGATTCAGATTTAAAAGAAATTTACCAAGAGCGTGTAAACACATTGCTCAAAGGCTTGCAAACGTAAAAGGTTTTCAAATTTACCGGGGAACAGGCAGAATAATTAACGCGGCAGAACGTAAAAAACTAAATAGAAAATTATTCTATGCGTCTTCAAGAGGGATGCTAAATAGAGTAAAAAGGCTTTTAAAAATGGGCGCGGATGTGAATGCATCAACAACGCGTTTTTCATATACTCCTTTAATATATGCGGTTCGAAGCGGAAAACTCAGTCTTGTTAAATATCTTATTGAAAGCGGAGCTAATATCCAAGCTGAAGACAACTACGGCATTCCTGTTTTATCATTCGCAACGAGAAAACGCCGGTTTCACATTGCTAAATATTTAATATCCAAAGGAGCTGATATAAACGCGAAAGATAACAAAGGCAGAACTGCTGTTCACCATGCAGTATATTTTGACAACTTAAGGTTGGTTAAATATCTCGTTGCTAAGGGCGCTAAACTTAACGTTACTGACAGCTACGGGAACACAACGTTTTTAACCGGAGTAAAATCAAGCCGTACCTCATTACGTACTATAAGATATCTCGTTAAAAATGGCGCGAATATAAATAAAAAAGACCGTTTTAAATATCCACCGCTTTATTTTGTATTAAAAAAGCGAAGATTAAAAATATTCCGCTATTTACTAAAAGCAGGGGCAAACGCAAAAGTTCTAAACAGGTCAAAGCAGACAATGTTGATAGTGGCAACGAAGCGCAGGTTAATTTCAGCTATTAAATTACTCGTTAAAAAAGGCGTAAACATTAACGCAAAAGACAAATACGGTAAAACTGCCCTGATTTATGCTGCTACTTACGCGTATAGGCATGAAAAATTAATTAAGTTGTTAATTGACAACGGCGCGGATGTAAACATTCCGTCCAAAACGGATTCTGCTTTAACAATTGCGGCGTATTATCAAAGAATAAAACTTATAAAACTTTTGTTAAAAGCTGGAGCTAACGCAAACTATAAAAATAAATACGGTAATACAGCATTGACACTTGCTAAAAAACGCAAAAATTATAAACTCGTTGAACTTTTAAAAAAATACGGGGCTAAGTAGAACTATTACCTAGGCTTGCCCGCGAAACTAGGGTAATGTTCCCTATCAGTAGAATTTGTAAGCTGTTTTTGATTACTTCCGTCAGCATTCATTATATATATATCAGCATCATTCGTTGTAAATTCAGAACCTTTACTAAAAAGTATTTTACTGCCATCCGGGGAAAAACTTGGCTCTCCGCACCAAACTCCATTATTAG
>CALGPD010000009.1 GCA_937960625.1 uncultured Spirochaetia bacterium
CTGTATAAGTGAGCGTCATTAACGGGTCGGCTGCTACGTTTAAGCCAACGTGTTTCATAGCAACAAGTGTTCTTGCTCCGGTGAAACTCGCTCCTATTGCAACTTCAAGAGCTACTTTCTCGTTTGAGCTCCACTGGCTCTTAATTTCTTTATATAATACAACGTTTTCTAGAATTTCTGTTGATGGTGTGCCGGGATAAGCCGTTGCAAATGTAACACCTGCCTGAAATGCTCCCCGTGCGATGGCTTCATTGCCTGTCATTAATATTTTCATGCTTTACTCTCTATGAAATATTTTAAAAATGTCACAAAAAATTAACTTTTTCAGTAAATAAATTCAAGCATAATTTCTTTAATAACCTAAATTTGCGTTAAGCTTGATTTATAATTTTTTATTTTTATCTTTTTACTGAAACGATTTTTAAATGAATACATTGCGGGAATTATTATGACATTTATTCCAGACCAAGAAATATCTTTAAATACTCAAAACGATTTATTAGGCATAAATATTTACGCTGAAACATTGACAACAATGATTAATAATAATCTTGAAAATAACAAACCCGTTACCGTCGGTTTATTCGGCGGGGCGGGCTCAGGTAAATCATCAATTTCTAAAACCGTGGTTAAAAGACTGAAAAAAAATAAAAAAACAAAGGTAATGATTTACGACGCATGGAAATACTCAACTGACGCGTTCAGAGGCAGCTTTATATCCGAATTAAGAGATCAATTTACAATTGATGAAAAAAAACTTAACGGTAAAAAAAATCACACAGAACAAAAAATCATTCAGGAAAGGCGCTTTAAAAAAACTTTAATCATAACTATTCTAGCCATCTTTGTAATCGGTGTATTGATGGTTTCGCTATTACCGAAATTAACAAAAATCCATACCGCTTTTAATATTTTTACAAACACTGGTTTAATTTTCTTGATAATATTTATTCTTGAAAGAAGTTTTTCAGAAAAAAGAACTGCATTTAGGTCATTTACAACTGAAGAATTTGAAAACATTTTTAATAGTACAGTTGAAAGGATCATTGATAAAAAGCGCGAGATAAAAAAACTCGTTATCTTTATTGATAATGTTGACAGGTGTCCAAGAGAACTAACAAAAGAACTATTGTTTAGCGTAAAAAGTTTTTTAAGTAACAAGCACTGTATTTTTATATTGCCAATGGATCATAATATTATTAAGAAACATCTCGAACACGAACAAAAAGACCCGGCAAGATTTTTCAGGCGCTTTTTTAATACTACAATTAATCTAAAAAAATTAACTCCGCAAAACTTATATGAATTCACAAGAGAATTAATTAAAAAGTATAATCTCGATTTTAATGATGAGATTGCTTATCTATTTTCACAGGAATTTTCAGACAGCCCAAGAAAAGTTATTCAATACTTGAATAATTTGCAAACTGAAATAATTATTGCTCAAAAGCAAGAAAACAACGGATTTATTAAGCAAGGAGCGATAACAGAAAATTTAGAATTCCTTGCTAAGATATTAATTATCAGAGAAGAATGGCCGGCTCTTTATGATGATATTATTGATAAACCATATATCATTAAAGAAATACGAAACGCGATAAAAAACGATAAGATTAAATACGATACTAGAACTAAACTCTACACCATGAGAATATCAAAAGATATTTATGATAATACACTAACCTTAAATCAGGTACAATTCTGGTTTTTCAAACGCAATATAGCTATTACTGCGGAAAACATTGAAGATTTTCTTAACATCGAAGACATTGATAAAGACATGCCATTACAGGTAAAAAAATTAATCTATAAACAGGATTGGGAAAAAATAAAATCGTTAATAGAAACTGAGGATATAGATATTGATAATTTTTTTGCGCTGCTATATCAGGAACTCGACCTTGCTCTAATAAAAAGGCGGTTATGGAAAACAGACGGCTTTAATTTGCTAAGTTTATTATTTACAGTTGTTGCTGATGCTGACTATGAAAAATATTTTGAAAAACGGACTAATTTTTATGAGCCTTTTATTCACAACGAGAATATTAAAAACATACTCGGTTCCTTTCATCCATACAATGTAGTTAAGTATGCAAAAAAACTATACAAGGAAGATAAAGATTACCTGCAGAAATACATTGTTGACGCAATTAATCAAAATAGAGTTGAAAATTCAGAATTGCTTCAGGCTTATAAAAAAATATTCAAGGTTGAAATTCTATAATTAACCACTTTAATTTCTCTTTTCCATAAACCAACATTACCTTTTACAACAATCAAATTAAACCGGGTGAAAATGAATAAGTTAACGTATTTCTGCTATTACATCCTAACAATGCTGTTTCTTCCGCTAATCGTTGTGATATTTCTTATACACAGTATTTTTAAGCCTTCATATTTCAAACCGCACATGCAGAAACTTGGTGTTTTTTTTCCCATAATTAAAAGTAAAAATAAACCCGTTGTATGGATACACGCTGTTAGTGTTGGAGAAGTCGCTTCGTGTGAAAAAATAATATGGTTAATGATAGAAAACGGATACCACGTTTGTTTGTCCACAACAACGCGCGGGGGATATATTAAAGCGGAAAAACTCTATGACAACATTGACTTGTTTTACTATCCTCTTGATTTTGCCAGAGCGGTTAATATTTTTATTAATCAAATCAAACCCGATGTATTTATACTCGTTGAAATGGAATTCTGGCCAATGATGATGTATAAAATAACGAGAAAAAAAATCCCGATTTACGTTATAAGCGCGAGAATTGGTGATACGGAATATAAAAACATGAAAAGATTCCGCTGGTTTTATAAAATGCTCTTTTCTATGGTTAAAACGTTTTACGCTCAAACTGAAGAATACGCAGAGAGGATTAAAACATTCAACCTAAACCAGAACGTAAAAGTTACGGGAAATATTAAATTAGACGTTGAATATAACAACCGGGAATATGAAATACATAAACTTTTACCACACAACCCTTTTATCTGCGCAGCATCCACGCACAAAGGTGAAGAAGAAATAATTCTCACCGCTTATAAAAGCGTAGTTAACGAATATCCATACAGTATTGTAGTCGCTCCGAGGAATATAAACCGTGCAGGAGAAATTATAAAAATCTGTAAAAACCTCGGTTTAACTTATAGTATACGCACTCACAATAATAAATGTAAAGACAACGTGTATATTCTTGATACCATTGGTGAACTAATGGGGGTATTTTCAAAATGTGAATTCGTTGTTATGGGCGGAAGCTTTAGCAAAAGCGTGGGCGGGCACAATATTATCGAGCCTGCTCTTTTAAGTAAAACGAGTATATGCGGGCCGTATATGCATAATTTCAGGGAAATTACAACACGTTTGCTTGAACAACGCGCTGTTATTCAAACCGGGGAAAACGAACTTGAAAAAACACTTCGCTATGCGATTAATAATAAAAGCGAAATCAGGAGCATGGGAAAACGCGCTTATGATTTTATCAATAAAAATAAAGGCGTAAGTAAAAAAGTGTTTGATGATATTTTTAAATCCGTTGTAACTGATTAATAATTTTTTGCCACGGATGAACCGTTGGCTTTTTCTTTTATTCTTAATGAATCAGATAAAAATGTATTTGAATAATTCTTTTTACCTTGAATAGGATATTATATCCTTAGTTTCAATCTTATTATTTATTAATACAAAGCATTCTATAAATAATTTGAAAAAAAATAATAAATTACCGGCGAATTATGTTATTTTAAAAACGGGTTGTTGTCGCGTTCAAATCC
>CALGPD010000010.1 GCA_937960625.1 uncultured Spirochaetia bacterium
TCTCAGACCCGCTGGTTGACTGTAAACAATGTAAAACCAGGCATAGAGGCGACCATCTATTAGAGGCACAGCTCGATGTAGATTGCGCGGGATGGACTTTGCAAAAAATTTCTGAAACAATTCAAAATGAAAAAGTTAAATGCCCTAATTGCGGTGCCAGTGATTTTACTCAGGCGCGTGAGTTTAACTTAATGTTTAAAACTTTTCAAGGCGTTGTTGAGGACTCTTCAAATCAGGTTTATTTACGTCCTGAAACTGCTCAGGGAATATTCGTTAACTTTAAAAACATATTAAATACAGCGAGAAAAAAAATACCTTTCGGGATAGCACAAGTAGGAAAAGCGTTTAGAAACGAAATTACTCCGGGAAATTTTACTTTCCGTACAAGAGAATTTGAGCAAATGGAGATTGAGTTTTTCGTTAAACCGGGCACAGAATTAGAATGGCATGAAAAATGGTCAAACTACTCAATGGACTGGTTTGTAGGGCTTGGAATACAAAAAGATAAACTCCGGTTTAGAGAGCATTCAGAAGATGAACTTTCACATTATTCTAACCGTACTCTCGATATTGAATATGAGTTTCCTTTCGGGTGGGGAGAACTTGAAGGTATTGCATCGAGAACGGATTTCGATTTAAAGCAGCACACCGAGTTTTCAAATGAAACACTGGAATACTTTGAACAGGCTTCAGGAGAAAGATACATTCCTTTTGTTATTGAGCCTTCTTTCGGCGCTGATAGAACCGTATTAACTTTTATTATCGATGCTTACAGGGAAGATACACTTGAAGACGGTTCGGTAAGAACGTGGATGAAATTAGACCCGCGCCTTGCTCCTATAAAAGTCGCAATATTACCTTTAAAGAAAAATCACGATGGAATTAAATCAAAAGCAAGAGAGATTTTCGATAAGTTAAGCCTGCACTTTAACGTTATGTATGATGATACAGGCTCAATCGGCAAGCTATACCGCCGTCAGGATGAAGTGGGTACACCGTATTGCGTAACAGTAGATTTTCAAACTATTGAGGAAGATAATAAAGTCACTGTACGTAACAGGGATACTATGGAGCAGGAACGTATTGATGTTAATGCATTGCTGGAGTATTTTGCGCCTAAGTTTATTTAAAAATACTCAATATAATAATACTAAGTAAAATTATTCTGTTAATAATATCATACTCTGAATAATAGGACAAAATAATGTCATATAAAGTTGTGAAGAGCTGTATGAATTGTAAATATTACAAACCATGGGAAAAAAATATTCTCGTCGGCCATTGCGAACGCCATAAGGACTTAATGACAAATATATTTTTTAAGTGTTTTTCTCATGATGCCGGGGAAAATCAATATACATTTAATGAGTATGAGAATAAAGTTGTTGAAGCATATAATGAGCAGGAAAAATTAATGAACATTTCCATCGGCAGGGCAGATGTTTTTACTCATTCGGATTTTCTTAAAAATAACCAACACCGTATGATTTTTATAGACAGCTGCAACAACTGCCGCTATTTTGACCAATTCAAAGACACTGCTTTTTCCGGAAAGTGCAGCAAGAAAAATGCTTTCGTTGTGGATGTGCTGCATATTTGCCAGGATTTTATTACCGCGAGTTTGAGGTTGAAAATAATTCACACTCCTTCAAAAAGAGAGTTTTTTAACGACCAGGAATTGAAATAATGAAATATTTTATTTTAATAGAATAGCGGGAAATAGAAATTATACTTAAACCACTCTGTAGGGGTAACGGAAACACCGTTAACTCTAACTTCAAAGTGAAGGTGGTTTCCTGTTGATAATCCCGTTGTACCGACCTCTGCAATTTTAAATGCTCTAGGCACGAATTGTCCGGGTTTAACGAGTATTTTACTTAGATGGCAATAAACACTCAGAATACCCTGTCCATGATCAATTATTACAGTATTTCCATGCGCGGTTAAATGTCTTGTTGTAATAATTTTTCCCGGCCCTACTGCAAGAACCGGAGTGCCTTTTACATTTGAATAATCTGTACCCCTATGATAT
The DNA here is from genome assembly GCA_937960625.1 of uncultured Spirochaetia bacterium. Taxonomy (GTDB): domain Bacteria; phylum Spirochaetota; class CALGPD01; order CALGPD01; family CALGPD01; genus CALGPD01. Next base: position 2,033 of record CALGPD010000010.1, read on the forward strand.
CTTACGCGGATACCTCGTTTTGTAATATTAACGCGTTTCATGCCGAATACAGGTTTTTCAAGAGCAATTTTGATTATTTTACCTTTACGTTTAGCCCATGCATAGCGCAGCCATTTGGTTGGTTTTATGAAATTGAGTGTCCAATATTGAAAAGGGCTTACTGTCCTGTATTTCCTTAATATATACCGGTTATCTCTTATTATTTCTCTTCTTTTTTTTAGTATATCAAGCATACGTTTTGTGTATCTAATTACAGGTTTAAATTTTCTTCCGTCTGTTGTTCTTTGTTTAAATATATGAGGGATAATATTAAAGTTAACGCGTTTAAATAGTATTTTATTATCCGGGGTTAGAATTTTTATAAGCACATTTATATTTCCCGGCCTCATAGCAACATCAACACCGTAAAATAAACGGAAAATTCGGTTTTTATATAGATTAAAAAATTGTATTCTTTTGCCCGGAATATACGCTGTTACCTTTTTTAAAGGTGTATATGAAGTTAAAAAAATTGCAATAGTATGGCCTTGTTTAATGTTTTTCCCGGATAGATGTATTTTGATTCTTGGTGAAGGCATGGTTTTATTACACGCTATTATTATTAGAAAAAAACTTACAATTAAAAAACGTTTCATATTAGTACACTTTTTTATAGTCTTTAATTTTTCTCGGTTTATGTGCTTTGGAATAATCATTATTAACTTGAATTTTCATAAATTGGTCTTCTATACCGTTTTCTTTTAAGTAATTGAATATTTCAACCCATACACAAGGTTTATCACTGCCTTGTTCACATTTTCCTTCTTTGGTAGCATTGCCGCAAGGGCCGTTTACAAGGCCTTTTGCGCATCTGGTTTTAGTACAAAACCCAAATGTTTGGGAAACCGTACATGTACCGCACTCCATACAGAATTCACTATATGTGCCTAAGCGTTCTGTTGTTCCCAGAAATAGAGTATTGGTACCGGAGATTAATTTTTTATCTGAGAATTGCCTAATTGCCTGTAAACCCGCTCCGCATGCTAATATTATCAGAGCATCACTTTGCTCAAATTCTTCTTTGTGGCCTCTAATAAACTTTTTGACTAAACGTATATCACATGTGGTTTGACAAACGCCCCCGCCGGTAACAATTTTTCCATTTTGTGTTAGAAATTCTTTCATTTCAGCTACTTCGTTTTCCCCGCCGGTTTTACACGTTGTTGCACACTCTCCGCATCCGATTATAAAAAAGTTATCATTGTCTTTTATCAAGTTAAGAATTTTTTCTTTGGTTTTTTTTTCTGTTACAGTCATACAATCTCCATGAGAAATCAATGTATTATAATCATAACAAAAGTAAGAAGAATTTTAAACAGTTATTTTGGGATTTTTAAGTTAATCTTTGTCGTTGTATTGTTTTTCAAGTAATTCTTTAACACCGGTTTTTAGGTCTTTTGATATGTGGCAATGGCCTTCAAGGATTACCCCGTTTTGAATAATAAGTTCCGGAGTTTTAATATTGCCGTAGATTCTCGCTGAAGGCATTAGAAAAACACGGTTTTTTGCTGTTATATTTCCTAATACCATACCTTCGATAACAACATTAGCGGCCCTAATATCTGTTTTAACTTTGCCTTTTGGCCCAATAAAGAGCTGCTCCGCGTCCAGCATCATTCCTTCGAATTTGCCGTCAATTCTGAGCGCTCCTTTTACCATGAAACGCCCTTCAAAGAAAGATTTTGTTCCTATAATACTGTTTGTAGTCGATTTATCTTTAGGTAATATAGCCATTTAGCGCCTCAATAATATGAATGGTATAAAAAAATATAATAAAAATGAATGGTAAAAAAAAAGTTTTTATATAAAAAATTATAGCGTCCTTATATAAAAGGACGCTATAAAATATATATTATTTATTTATGTTTTACCAAATATCTAAAGGATCGTCTCTGTCTTTGTTTTCTTCTAAGAAACGTGATAATTCAACTGAAAGATTATCAAAGTAAATATAGTATTTACCGCTTGTTTCTTGAGGATGGCATCTTATTAGGAAACCTTTAAAGATTAATCCTCTTCTTACAGATTTTCTGAAATCTGATTGTTTAATTGTATAAGGTATTGGTGCGGTCATTCTTTTCCAACCAATAAAGTTTAACATACCAACTTTAATAAATCTTGGCTCATGGTCAAAATCCAATACCATGATATAAAGTTCGTGACGTTGATTTCTTCCGCATACCCAGACTTCAAATGCTTTAACCTGGCCGTCTAAATTAACAGGCCGTGGAGGCTTTACTGTAAACCAGTTGTAACCACGCTGCATATATTCAACTCTTACACCGAGTATTTTTCTTGGTTCATTATTTTCTTTTTCAAAATAAGCTTTTCCGCGTCGCATGCGATCTTGCTGTTCAGCAGCAGTAGCGTTTTGATTTCCGCCCTGATTTCCGCCTTGTTTATTTGTTCTTTTCGCATAAGCTCTTCTTAAAGCGCTTGGCGCGCCCCATAATTCTTTTGATCTTACTATACCCTGGTCGATTGGCATTTTCGCAGCCCATTCTCCCGCTCTTTCAAAATCATCAAGAACAATGGTATACAAACTTTCATCCTCAGGTTTGGTTAAGTTTGTAGCTGATTCATCATCAACTTGGCCTGGATTTAATCTTCTTCTTGTAGGGTCATTAGCCGGACGGGTTGTATTTCCTGCTCCCGCGTTTCCACCACCGGGTTGATTAACTCCGGGTTGGTTTTGCCCTGTATGCAGATTAATCCCTATTGCCATGCTTAGAATAACGATTATTATTAATAATTTAATTGCATATCCTTTGAATTTCATACATAACTCCTTTTATGCTTAATTGTTTCCACCTGGCTGCGGCCTATTAGCTGTTCCGCCACCTGGATTGTTATTGGCTGGTTTATTTGCGCCAGCTCCGCTCTCATAACTTTTTCCGGTACCGCGTACACCGCGATTCTTCCAGTTAAGTTTAATAAGGTCATCTCCGTTAAACCTCTGTACATATATATCGGTCTGAACCTGCATATAATCAAAATAAACGTGTAAATTATCTTCTCTTGAGGTCGGCCGGCCAATAACTTTAAAACGAATAAACTTTAAAGGTTTGTTTTTAGGTATCCATTTTTGGCGTTGAGGCACCCAGTGAGGAATTGAAACTCTAAAGTTTTTCCAACCGTAATGATCTAATGTTCCTGCAGGAAGAACATGATAAAAACCTTTAAAGTCTCTAACTATAAATTGTACATCATAGGTGTAACCTGCACCCCAAATCCAACAATCAAGCGATTTGACTACTCCGTAAAGATCTAAAGGTTTTTTAGGTTGTACAACAAACCAGTTATATCCTGGGATTTCATAATTAGCACGTACACCCATTATTGTTTTTTCTGACTTACCTCTTAATTCAGGCGGTAATCCGTCAGGCAAGAAAGATAAATCATTATCTCTTGCTTGAAACCAGGAAATCCATGATTGTGAATCCTCAGGAGGACCGACTTTCTTTTTGGCTTCCGGGCTTGTATAACCTATGATTTTTTTCTTAAAATGTGGCGATCTGAATTTAGAAAACTTAACTTCCCATGTTCCGGGTGTTTCAAAACCCTCTATTACTCTTGTTTGAATATTTTGAGCATCATCAGAAAAAGATGTCATTGATCCCAAAATAATCATTATAACTGCAAAAAGCGAAAGCAGTAATTTAGACTTCATCTTAAACTCCTTATAAGGTGATTTATCTCTAATAGTTCTAATTTTATTATATTTTTTTTACAACTTTTGTCAAATTTAAATTTAGTGCAATAAAAAAATTTTATACTATCGTCTTGAAACAAAAATCCCTTAACAAATTTTCGTCTTAACATGCAAAAATCTTAATTTTTATTGAAAAAATATTAGGCATATTTAAAAAAAATTATTTTGATATATCCCGCACTGTAAATCCGCTTAAAAGCTTTGGAAAAAAATCTGTTGACTTTTGCGGCATTTTATCGCCGTTAGAAGCAACTTCAGACAATTCATTTATTTTTGTTGAGTTTAGTAAGAACGCGCACTGGTAATTGTTGTTCACTAATACGTTATAAGCTTTGCGGTAACCGCGTATATATTCAAGATTAGTTTTTGCTTCAAGCTTTGCTTTATCTATACCGAGTAAGTCTTCAAGAATTATTGTATGAAGAATTGCGACATCGAGCATTTTATAAGCATCAGAATAATCTCCTGTAATTTTATCAAGTGCAATTTTCGTGTCTTTCAGTTTGATTAAATAAAAACTATTTGGAAAACATAGTCCAAAACTTTTTTCACTTTTGATCAGTTCTTTATTTAATTCTTCCAGGTCACTAAATTCTGTTATATCGAAGTCTTGTTTTATTCCGTTTATAAGTTTTTCTTTATCAAAGTTTTCAATTTTTTTTACCACTCTATGCGTGGGTAAAATAGTTAAACCTTCAAGGTCATCCATATTGACAAGCGCGCATAGTATATACTTTGCGTTTTCGTTGTCCGCATGGTCTTTTGAATAAGCAAGCGAAGTTTCATATCTATGGTGACCGTCTGCTATAAAAACTTTTTTATCAGAAAGAATGTCTTTAGTCTGCTGTATGATGTCTTGATCCTCGAGTTTATAAACTTTATGAACGGTATTATTATCATCAACCATTTCGGCAATTACCCCGTTTTGTATACTTTCAGACATTAATTTTTTAATCCTGTCTTCTTTATCTTGATAAAGAAGAAATATGAGTTCGGTGTTCATTTCCGTTTCTTTTAAGAGGTTCATTCTGTCTTTTTTTGGCCCGCTTAAAGTTCTTTCATGGGGTATGACTATACCTTCCTCATAATCTGATACTTTTAATGCGGTTATGAAATTAAATCTGGTTTTCTTTTTGCCTTCTATTTCGTATTCCTGTACATAGGGATAAAGGCATGGGGTATTGTCCTGAATAAGAATTCCTTGTTTCATCCAATCAAGAACATATTGTTTTGCCTTTTTATATTTTTCATTTTTACCTTCAGTTTCATCTTTTCCTAAAATAACCCTAACAAAATTGTATTTACTTCTCTGGTAGTAATCGTCTTGCTGTTCCGGATCTATTTTATCATATGGTAAAGTGATAACATCTTCAAAATTTGAAATCTTTTCTCCGTTATATCGAATTCCTTTAAAATCAATAATATCTGCCATTTTATTCTCCCAAAAAATGCTTTAAAAATTGTATGAATATCAATAATATTAAAATATTACTTGTATTTCAAGGGCAATCAGTATATAAATTATGACAAAATGAAGACAAAAAGAATAAAAGAAATAAAACCAGGTGAAATATTAGGCGACAGTGTGTACCGGAGTCAGGATATTGCGAAAATAGCAAACCGCAGCCCTGTTATTGCTCAGGGTACGGTACTAACTGAGCGAATGATAGCAAAACTTACTCAAATGTTCGGCGAAGATTATGAAATTTTAATAAAGTCTCAAGCCGGGACAAAAGTTCAACAATCAGCAAAAAAAGTAGAAAAAAAGCCTGCTTTGCAAAAGTTAAATTACTTTGCTATTACAGAAAAGCAAGTTAGTGAATTGTATAAAAATGTTTTTTCCGACAAGGAAATATATAACAAGACCAAAGCAAAACTATTAAATGCTTTTAATAAGTTAAACGGTGTATTAAATGATTTTCAAACCACAGGTGATCTTGATGAACAAGTAATCGTTGATGTGGGGATTAAACTTGCCGGAATAGTTGAAAAAGATAAACGCGAATTTGACCCTGCTTTTGTTTATATTATAGAACTGGAAGCATGGGACAGTATAACTTTCAACCATAGTTTTGACGTTGCCGCTATCGCACTGGCATTTGCAACGCATTTAACTTCGGACGCGGAACAGCTTGCCTCCTATTTTGTTGCAGGGCTTATGCATGATATAGGAAAATTTCTTTATTCAAAATTCGAAATGACTGATATGGACTATATAATCAAGAAAAACGGCCGTTTAACAGATGAGGAATATGAACAGGTAAAGAAACACGTTGACGTTGAACCTTTTTTAAAAGAACGTTTTAACGAGTTTAAAGAAAGTCACAGAGACAATATAATTTTTGCGGCAATTGACCATCATGAAAAATATAACGGCTATGGATATATCAATAGTAAAAGGGGGAGTGAAATTAGTTTTGCGGGCAGGCTGGTTGCAATTTGCGATGTTTACGATGCAATGCTTAGGGAGAGGTCTTATAAAACAGCAATGAAACCTTTTGACGCAATGAGAGTAATCAAGGATATGACAGAGCAAGGCCATTTTGACCCTATTTTATTTAAAAAGTTTTATAAAGCTCTTGGAAAATACCCTGTTGGAAGCGTTGTAAATACTAATCTCGGAATAGGCGTTGTTGTAGAACAGTCAAAGAATCATGAACGCCCTGTTATTTTTTTTACAGAGCAGGGTGAGATAGACACATCGAGAAATAATAACGTTGATATTTATACAATGGATTTTTAATGGTAATGTAAGATTTTTTGAATGTATAACTTAAATTTTTTATTTTAATAAAAAAATTCTTAGTAAACAATAGAAAAAGCATTAATAAAGTTTTTTAATAAACTTGGCACAATTATTTATTTAATCCGTTATATTGAAATTTTGAAACGAAATATTATTTTACTTTTTTATTAAAATTCAAGAATTCTAATAACTTTAGTGATTTTATATTTGACATTTATTAATAAAAAAGTAAAATATGAGAATAATCGATTAAATGTTTAAAGGAGACTTATTATGAGTGGATCTATTTTTATTACTGTGGCTATGATTATTATAGGCGGCCTTTTAGCAGCAGCTAGTTTAATTGCCAGTAAAAATAAAGAAGCAGGGGAAATGATTAAAAAACTTGCTCCTTATCAGTCATGGGTTGGTATTGTTCTTTTTGTATGGGGTGTATGGAACCTTATCAAAATGATTCAATATCTTGGAATTATGACTAGATTAATGGCGATTGCTCCTATTTTAATTATCAGCACATGGGTTGCTGTTGTTGTTATGATAGTACTTGGCCTAATTTTATCTTTAAACTTCATGAAAAGCAGAAAAGAAATACCTGCTGAAAAAGTTGAAGCTTTAGAGAAAAAATTAAAACCAATTCAAGTACCTGTTGGTATTATTGCTATTATTGACGGTATTGTATTATTATTAGCTAGATTTATGAGATTTTAATTGATTTTATAACCCGGTGAAAAAATCATCGGGTTTTTATTTCTTTCCTTCTTCTTCAACTATTCCAAAATAAGTTACATAAAAGTTAAAAAATATATGATTGCTTTGTTTTTACTTGAATAAAAAATACAATTGTTTTATTATATAAAAAATTTGATTGAATATTTTTACAATCAAAGAATACTATCCTAATTGTTTTCGGATAGTATATTTAATTAGGAGGATTGTTATATGAAAAAAGCTTACTCAATTACTAACACCATAATTGGTGTCGCGTATCTTTTAATATTCGCTTTAGGCGGATATAAGGCCGGTGGAATTTCCCTTGTAGTTTTTATTGTTATGTTAGGTCTTCACCTCGGAGCCGGCATAGGCAAATTGGCTAAACAGGATTGGGGCGATCTAATGGCAAAAATACTTGGCTGGGTCGGAACAATACTATGGGGTTTATTGTTTTTAGTAATATTAATCGGTGCAGGAAGGTTAACAAGTATGTTAGCAGCTAATCCTTTCTTAAGAAGTTTTGCTGCTGGTGGTTTTATCGGTGCATTTAGCATGTTTGTAATTGTATTTGTTCCGTTTATAACGTATTACTTAATGCAAATTTTAATTTCAGATAAATAGAAGAATTAACTATGTATATAAAAGCCCTGTATAATTTACTGGGCTTTTTTTATTATATATAATAAATTTAAAATTGCATTAATTAGTTACTTTCAAGAAATTCATCTTCGGTTATTTTTACGCTGTCATTTTTAGAAGTATCAATTTCACCTATTGAAGGTATAAAAACTATTGGGTTTAAATAATCATGGGTTTGCTCTACTATAACTCCAGTTCCCTGATTGGTTTTAATTACGCTTCCTACAGGGTATTTACCAAAAGTACGTAAAAACTTTTTAAACATTATGGGGTCAAATTGGCCTTTATTTGTTAAGTCCTGAATAAAATTAATAACGAGGTTTGGTTTCATAGCATGCTTATATCTTCTTTCCCTTAGCAACGCGTCGTATACATCGCAGATTGCGACCAATCGTCCCGCAAAGCTGATTTCCATGCCTTTTTTATTTTTGCCGTATCCGCCGCCGGAATATTTTTCATGATGTTCAGAGGCCGCGTAAATAATATTTTGTCTGTACCGTTCACTTAACCCTTTAAAACAATGTTGAAGAAAGTCTTCAACATCAACGTGTCTTTTAATTTGTTCGTACTCCTCTTCGGTTAAGCGGCTTTCTTTTTTAATTATATAGTCCATTGCGTTTAGATGGAACTTGGAGTATAAGTATTTTCCTATATCGTGTATTAAACCCGCGAGAAAAATTGAAGCCAGTTCTTGTTTTTCAGAAGTAAAAGCCGTTGCAAAGGTTAAAGCTATAACGGCAACGTCAAAACTATGGTTGAACGTTATTTCATCCCATTTTTCCATTTCGATGATATATATCAATGAAGGGTCAAAATCGGAATTGGGGTTTTTAAGAATTGTTGTTAAATCAAGGCTGACTTCGCTTAATATATTCTCATTAAGGATTTTAGTGGTTTTAAAATCCTGCATAACTCCCTGAATTTTTTCAAATACTTCAATGAGTTTTTCTCTGGTGTATTTATACTTTTCTTTATTATGGAAAATTTCTTTATACATTTCAAGAGCAGTTTCCCGGTTTATTTTTCCTGAAATATTAATCCGTTTTGCTTCGTTTTGCGATTCTATCTCTATTTCTTTTTCTAGTTGAGATAAATCATTAACCGGAAGCTCATTTTTATTGTTTCCATTATCATTAATTAATATAGAATAATCTGCCCCAAAAATTTTGATTAATTTATTAATAATACTAGAAGTTAGTTTGATGCCTGAAGAAACTATCGGTACTTCTCCTGAAGCTGATTTCGCGTCTTTTGACCGATAGACATTCTCAGCTATTACTTCCCCTTCTAGCAAATCCTTTATCATTTTGCTTATCACAAAAATTATTTTAATCCAAAAAACGGAAAAAAGCAATATAAAAAAATATTATTTTTATAAAACAATTTTTTGTATGCTAAGTATTCATCATAATTTATAAGCAATGTTTTACGTGTTTCCCAGTAGGAAAAAACTTATATTGGCAATGGAATGCGCCAGAAAACACGGCAGCAATTTTTTACGCCAAATATAGATGCCGGTTAAAACAGCAGAACTTACAAAGAAAAGTAAAAAGATTATTACGCTGTTTGGAAGATGTACTGCCGCAAAAATAATATTAATGACAAAAAAGGCCGAATATTGATTAATATCAATTGACATTTTAACAAATAAAAACCGCCTGAAGAAAATTTCTTCAGTAATTGGAGCGAAAAAACCTCTTGTTAATAATAAGAAATACAAATAATTTCCCGGTTTAACTGCAAAAGAGTTATTTAAAGAATTAATAACAACGAGTATAACGAATAAAACAACCGCTCCGGCAAGGCCGGTAAAAAAATCGTAGAATATATTTTTCTTCTGAAATAATAATTTGACAGGGCTTTTCCCATAATGTTTTCTCGTTGCATAACTCAGAAATGGGTAAAGGAACAAATATATTGCTCCTGTATTGTTAAATTTTGTGAAAAAGCCGTAAATACTATTTCTGTTGAAATTTTTAAGAGTAAAAGCAAGAAAAATCCCTGCTCCTATTGCCGCGAAAATGTAAATTAAAATAGTTAATTCAAGAGAGATTAAGGGTTTTTGCTTTTTCCGGAAATATGAGTTGAAATCTAATAAAACATTATTCTTTTCGGATTTTGTAAACGGTTCGTTTTTATTAATTTCGTTAATAATATTGTCTTGCTCTTTGCTGCTTAAATATTCCATAATTGTGAGAGCGTTTTTTTCTTTAATAATTCCAAGCAAAACCGCGCATTTTTTTAAAGTATTCATTGAATAAATAACGTAAAGGAATTAATCAAAGTCAATTTAAGCCGGTAATTATCTTTTAAAAGCTATGCGTTTAACATATTTCATAGGGAAATATCTTCCCGGGCACACCCTTCTTTCCCTTTTACCGTTTGGAGAAAAACTAATTTCTCCGTTTTCGTAAAGCAGTTCGCCATGCGGAATGTCTCCATGGCCCATAACGTTTTTATAAGAAATATTATACATCCGGCTAAGTTTTCTAACCAGTTTTATTACAGCTTTTATTTGTTTTCCCGTTGGCCTGTATTTTTGAAAATTCCCCACAAGGCATATTCCGATACCGAATACGTTATGATACCACGCGTTCACGGTTGCGTGTGTGCCTGCTATCTGGTATTTCCAACGAAAACCTACCTGTACTTCTCCGTTGCCTGCCCCGCGTCCATTTCCTATCACAAAGTGATACGCAAGTCCGCCGTATCCCATTTTTTTGTGGTATTTATGAAAAGCTTTCGCACTGCCGAAACTCGTCGCGCTGTGGTGTATTATTATAAATTTCCACCCTTTGGCTGCTTCCGCTTTTTTATAATAGATATCGTGCCATGTTAGTTCCTGCCTTGCATTGTCCTGCTCTGAAGCCTGGCTTTTTTTAGGTTTATCACAAGCAAAAACTATTAATGAAATGTAAAATATCATCAGAATTTTTTTCATGAAAACAACAACACTTGAATTAGAATAAAATGAACAAATAATTTCCAATTCTGTATAAACTTTTTATTTTTTCGCGATTTTATTTTTAAACACAACGTTTTTAACGTATTTCATTGGGAAATACCTTCCCGGGCAGGTTGTATCTTCTTTCATGCCGTTGGGCTTAAAAATTATTTTGTGTTTTTTTATTACTATTTCCCCGCAAGGCACATCCTTATGCCCCATAATGTTTTGCTCAGGAATGTTAAATTTTTTGCTAAAATATCTTAACAACAAAATTAATGATGCAAGCTGGCGTCTTGTGGGCCTTCTCTTATAAAAATCTCCAACAAGGCAAATCCCGATTCCAAACACGTTATGATATAAAGCGCTGTATGATAAATGCCCGCCGCATTCCTGAAAAAACCACCGGTATCCTAGCTGTATTTCACCGTTTCCTGCCCCGTTGCCGTTTCCAATTACAACGTGATAAGCAAGCCCGCCAAACCCGCTGTCAATATGCCATTTATGAAACAACTTTGCACTGCCGTAATTAGTTCCACTGTGATGAATTACAATATATTTCCACCCTTTTGCAATGGGTATGGATTTCCGTAAAACTTTCCTGTAATTGGAATAATATTCAGATTGAGTATTTCTTTTTTCTTTAAATCCGCAGCTCATTAGGGTAATTATTATATAAGCGGTTAGTATTTTTTTCACTTTGAAACTCTCCGCTTTAAAATATTTTTTTTTTGAACAATTTTCTTTTTAAATGCCATTTTTAAAACATATTTCATGGGAAAATATTTTCCAGGGCAGGTTGTATAACTATCCGTTTTGGCATTGTGAACGAACTTTACCCTGTTGCCTTTTATATACATTTTTCCGTGTGGAGTATCTTTGTGCCCGTAAATATTTTCTTTTTTAATCCCGTATTTTTTAGAAAATTTCTTTATCAGTCTGATTAACGCGGCTAATTGTTTACCCGTCGGCCTTGAATAATCAAAGTTACCCACAAGGCAAATACCGATCCCGAACAAACTATGATAATACGCTCCCACAGTAACGTGGTTGCCTGATATTTGCTGAAGCCATCTATAGCCATAGTGTATTTCTCCGTCTCTCATGCCTCTGCCGTTACCGATAACAATGTGATACGCAAGGCCTCCCCAGCCTTTATCATAATGCCATTTATGAAATACGGATGCTTTTCCTGAACCCGTTGCGCTATGATGAATAATAATTGACCTCCAACCTTTTACAGCAGGGTGTTTTTTATAATACATATCGTGAAAGGTTAGTTTCTGCCGCAAGGGCACAAATTTTTCTTTTTTCTTGATTGGTTTTTCACAGCTAAGCAGAATTAAACAGAAAATAATACAAACAACGGGTTTTTTCATAATCACTCCGGCAAATATTTGCTTACTTTAAAATATATTGCGGTAATCTGCTGTTTTCAACTAAAGTTTATATTCTTTGAGATTAAGGCAATCTCGTTTTTCTAAACGCCATACGTTTTACATAAGCCATAGGAAAGTATTTCCCCGGGCACGTTGTATGGCCTTTTTCATATCCTGTTGTACGTTTAAAAATGATTTTTCCGCCTTTGGTTATTAACCTGCCATGCGGAACGTCTTTATGCCCAACTACGTTTTTCTTTGGGATATTATACCTTTTCGCAAGTTTTCTGATAAGTTTTATTAACGCGGTTAATTGTTTCCACGTTGGCCTTGCATAATCGAAATTGCCAACAAGGCAGATTCCAATTCCGAATACGTTGTGATACCATGCATCAACAGTAACATGTGTACCGATTTTATTTTGTTTCCACCTGAATCCGTATTCTACTTGGCCGTTACCTGAACCGTGTCCGTTTCCTATTACAAAGTGATAAGCGAGGCCACCAAACCCTTTGTCAGTATGCCATTTGTGAAATAGTTTAGCGTTGCCGTAATTGCACGCGCTGTGATGAATGATTATATATTTCCATCCCTGTGCTGCTTTTACTTCTTTATTGTAGATTTCACTCCATTCAATATATTCTTGTTTTTGTTCTTTCACAGTTTGCTTTTTCGGTGTTTTATGACATGAAATAGCCGTGAAAATTATTAGGATAATTGGTAAGTATTTTTTCATGGTTTAATTCGCTTAAATGAAAATCATTGTTTAAATAATATTCAATAAGGTTAAAAAAATAAAGCGCTTATACTTTTTGACGGTATAAGCGTTAAATTGATTGCGAATTATTTTATATAATAATATCCAATTGCACTTCCTCTTAAATAAAGATCCGGTGCTCCTGGACCGTTATTAAACGGCGGAATTAAAATATTTCTCCGGTTTTTTAAAATAAAAAACCAAATTTCATTTGAATCTTTTTTATAATTTTTTAAGTATGGCATAGAAGATTCTATGATTTGCATAGGAGAAACTTTTAAAAATTTTTTGAATTTATCTGGATCATTGAATTTTAGTTTTAAGATAAATCCGGGTTCCGGTCTATCGTAAAATTGCTCTCCTTGATCCATGGTCGCTTTATATGTCATTTTCATTTGTCCGGGTTCTACAGTATATTCACCGTTAAGTAACAAGGATTTTGTCTGAGTTGTTGTTTCATAATAACCATATTTCCAGATAAACTTGCCATTGTTTAATAAAGTTATGTCATCTATATTAAAATTTGGACCACTGAATGGGATATAAGTTTGTGTTTTATCATCATATTTTTTCGCGGTATACGTTCCGGTAATCCATACCGGTGGAGCTTTCTTGCGTTCTTTGTACCCTGTCTGCACATTTCTAGCAAAAGCAATTTCAGTTATACATGTGTCTTTCCACCGTGTGCCCGGATATATGTTTTTAATTTTCAATTTTAATACTGTTGTGTTTACCGGCTCTTTAAACTTAACCCAGCTGAAATTATCAACCCCGCTATCCTCAACAGATACAACGAGTTTACCGTTAACGAGAAACTCTTTAACCCTGCCGTTGCTTTTATAATGTATTTTATGATTAAGCCCGTTTTGAATATAGAAACCCGTTAGCTTTACTAGTTTATCAAAGGTAATGGTAATGGTTTCGCCTTTGCCGTAAGAAGACGCGCCTTCGGCCCAGATTGTATTTAAATCTTTATCAATTAAGTTTTGCACTTTGTACTTATTGTTTTTGTCTTTTAGCGTACTCGATGCTTTGATTGAAATTATTTTTGCTTTGTCCGGGCTGACCCCGTCTTTTTTACATGAAACAGTGAAAAGAATAGAAATAAATAATATTGCATAAATTAATTTTTTCATTACAAATACCCCATGATTTAATTAATTACAGTATATAAAATTAAATTTAAAAGCGCAAATATTTTTTATTAATATGAATTTGTGAGGGGGATAAATAAAGCGCTTATGCTTGTTACCACATAAGCGCTTGTATATTAAATTATAGTTATAGGCTGTTTAGCTTGCAAGAAACGCTTTTAATGATTCGCTTCTTGAAGGATGACTTAATCTTCTCAACGCCTTTTTCTCGATTTGTCTAATTCTCTCTTTTGTAAGATTGAATTTTTTACCGATTTCTTTTAAAGACATTGGTTCGTTGCCATCAAGTCCGTATCTGTATTTAATGACCATTTGCTCTTTTTCAGTTAAAGTTTCAAGAGCTTTGTGTATAGCTTCTCTTAAGGAATTATCAATCTGAACTTCTTCAGGTTGTCTGAAGCTTGTATCTTTGATCATTTCGCTTAGATAACGCTCTTTTTTATCAAACTTAATAGGAGCGTCAAAAGAAACGTATTCTCTTGAAGCATTAATAATGTTTTTAACGCTTGCCTGGTCAATATCTAATGCGTCAGCGATTTGCTCGTTGGAAACTTCACCGCTTTGAAGCATATCTTTTTCTTTTTTATACCTTTCAATTTGCATAAGCTGATTAGCTCTGTTTAAAGGTAAACGAATTAAACGTGTTTTTTCAGACAACGCTTTAAGTATAGATTGTTTAATCCACCATACAGCATAAGAAATAAAGTGATATCCGCGTTTATAATCGAATTTATCCGCTGCTGTGATTAATCCCATGTTTCCTTCATTAATAAGGTCAATCAAAGGTAATCCGCGTTTTTGATATTTTTTAGCTATATTAACAACGAATCTTAAGTTCGCTTTAATTAATTTTTCTCTTGATTCTCTGTCGCCTTCAAAAGCTTTTTTAGCTAAATACTCTTCTTCTTCTCTTGTCAATAAATTAATTTTATCGATTTCCATTAAGTATTGTGCTAATGGGCCTTCATATACGATGTCTTTAATTCTGTTTTTAACTTTAATTTTTTCAGGCTGTTGTTTATTAATTTTAGTTTTATTAAGCATAATTGCTCCTCCTGAGACTTAACTTTTCATTTTTTTATATCCGTTTGTTAGCACTATATAAGCAAGATATGTACCAACTTAGTAAACCGAGCAAACAAAGTTTGCGGATTGTAACTCTTTCTATACAAATAAGTTACAGTTTTGAAACATCTTTGTCATATAATGATGTTTTATTAGTTTATTTTATCTGACATTTTGTCATGTCGCTTTCCAATAATGTCAGATTATTTTACATTTTTGTCATATTTTTCTAACGTCAATTTAACTTAATAATAGTATTTTACCCTGATTATTCTTCATAAATAAAAAAATAGTTAACAGTTAAAAAGGTTCGCACTGTTTAAACGTTGTTTTTATTTTCCTTTATCCATTCAAGGAGTTTATAAACTTGTTTAATGTCTATCCAATGCTCAACTCCGGGAAAACCGGCTATTGTTACATTAGAAAACTTTTTTAACTTTAAGTGCCTGTATGACGCAAGAGTTGAACCAATCCAGTTCCCGTCTTTATATCCAGCGCTTAAGAAAATTGGCAAATTTCTATTAACGCTTTTATTTATTTTGTTCCAAACTAGACGGCAGCCGCCTGCAAATGCAAAAACACCGTTCGCTTTTACTTCTTTAGTTAAAACGAGTTTTAAAGCATATTCCGCTCCGTTAGAAAACCCTCCGAAAAAAACAGGGCTTTCGGGATTTAAGCGGTATTCTTTTTTTACGTTTTCTATAACGCTTTTAATCAACTTTTTATCTTTTTGTCTCCATACCGGATATGAATTGACCGGCATTTTAGGAGAAGCAACTACAATATTGTAATCTTTATAAACACTTCTGAATATTCTCGTGAAAATATATCCATGGTCAGCACCGTTAAAAACTCCGCCGTGTAATAAAATCACAATCGGAGTTATTTTATTACTTGAAATTTTTTCCGGTAAACTAACCCAATAATTTCCATACTCAGTACTTTTTTGAAAAAATCTATCATCAAGTTCTTTAACGATTTCTTCATTTTTAATGCGGGAATTCTTATAAATTTGTCCGCTTACTACGTTGTTTAGAATGAAAAATAAAGATAAAGAAAACAGTATAGAGAAAAATATTAAATACTTTTTTAATTTCATTTTTTAATAACCTTAATAAAAATTTGTTTTATTTTTATCGTAAATAGTGTCAAATAATTAAGCAATTTTTGTGCCAAAGAAATGGGTCGTTTAATTTAGTTTTCTAATTAGCTTAATAGAAAGAGGTTAGGGAGCTTTAAAGTCTGTTTTTATGTTTCTTTTATGTTAAATAATTGAGTCATAATTACTCTATATAACCTGAATGTGTAAAAATGACTCAATCAATTCCAAAAATATAAGAATAAGTTGAATGTTAATTTAAGCAGTTATTTTGATTACTGTTAATCTAACGATTCTATAAACCTTTGAAAATTTCCATTTCTTTTATCCTGCTTTCAGGAACTATTTTAAGAGTTCCAAGCGCGTCTTCTAAAGGAACAGGGACAATTTCCGCGCCGCGTAAAGCAGTTAAATAACCGAATTGTTTATTCTCGATTAATTCAATTGCTTTTACTCCCATTCTAAGAGTAATAACACGGTCGAATGCGCATGGCCGTCCCCCGCGTTGCAAATGGCCTAATACAACGTGTCTAGCTTCAACGCCGGTTTTTTCACCTAAGATTTTAGCCAACTGTTTACCGATACCGCCTAATCTTACATGTCCGAAATCATCTGTCTCAACATCCTGTAAAACAAGGCCTTCTTCTTCTGCATTCTCAAGCATTGCGCCTTCTGATACTGCGATCATATGATATTTTTTTCCTTTCTTTTTGCGCTCTTCAATAACACTCACAACGTCACTAATTCTAAACGTTTTTTCGGGAAGAAGAATTACATTTGCTCCGCCTGCCATTCCGCCTTCAAGCGTCATCCATCCTGCATGTCTTCCCATTACTTCTACGACCATGATTCTATGATGGCTTTTTGCCGTTGTATGCAGGGTATCAAAATATTCCATCACTAGCTGAATTGCGGAGTTATATCCGAAAGTAAAATCCGTTGCGTTTACATCGTTGTCTATTGTTTTAGGGCAGCCAACCATAGGAAAACCTTCATCAGTAAACTTTTTACATACACCGAGTGTGTCTTCTCCGCCCGTTGCGATTAAAGCGTCAAGTCCCATTTCTTTAAAACTTTTTTTAGCAGTTTCAGCAAGCTCAGGATTTTTAAACAGATTGGTTCTCGATGTGCCTAAAATAGTTCCGCCTATCCTATGTATATCTTCAACATCATCTAATGTAAGTTCTACTTCGAGTTTTTCCAGAAGGCCTTTCCAACCATCCTGTAATCCAACCATTTTCCATCCGCGCTGTATCCCTGCAGTTACAGCACCGCGTATAATTCCGTTCAATCCGGGACAGTCACCGCCTCCGGTTAATATTCCTACTTTCACTTAAAACCTCCGTTTATATAAATGTACGTTTTTTCATATGAATAAAAATACAATGTTATATTAAATATTGCAAAAATAAAAATAATCAAAACTGTGTTATGGATAAAATAATGAGGTTTAGAAAATAAACCGGCATTTAATTAGATTATTGATAAAAATATTATTCAAATGTATTTTGTTTGACACTTCCAAAAGTTTAAAAACAAATATAAATTTAAGTTTACTTTCTAAATATTCCTGATATAATTTACTTATCTATGAAGATTTTAACCAAATATACATTTAAAGAGATTGTGCCTAATTATTTTTTAGGGCTGTCATTTTTCACGTTGATTTTATTAATTAATGAAATCTTCCGTCTCGTTGCAATGGTTGTTGAAAAAAATATACCTATTGTGCGTGTACTTAGTTTATTTATATATACTTTACCGTATATCCTCGCTGTAACCATCCCAATAGGGGTTTTAGTTGGAACAATTTTTGCGATTGGCAGGTTATCTTCTGATAGTGAAATTGTTGCAATGCGGGCATCTGGCGTGAGTTTGTTAAAAGTATTTTTACCCAGTTATTTATTCGGTTTTATAATAACAATAAGCGCTGTTTTATTTTTTCAGTTTGTTCTTCCCTGGGGCAACCAAAATTATATGAAAATGTATTTTAAAATAATCAGAGGTAATCCTGCTATAAATTTAATGCAAAACCAAAACATAAATATACAGGGATTAAGAATAATGGTTGACTCTGTAGATGTAAAGAATCAAGAATTGTATAAAGTACGAATAATTGACCGTAGAAATAAAAAAATTATTTTTGCAGAGTGGGGCAGGTTTTTACCAAGAGATAATGAAAATAACCTTTTTCCTTTACAATTATTTTTTACAACAACCCAGCCTTATATTTATCTTCCTAATAAAATCCGGAAAGAGAAGCATCAAAAGATGGGTAAAGGGCAATTGCAAAAACGTATTACCTATATTGCAAAAAGGCTAAATAGAATCGATGAAGCTTTAAAGAAATTTAGGGAGATACTAAGGCAAAGAGCGTTGACCGATAATGAAAAAAAAGCTAGAAAAGCACTTGTATCCCAGAAAAGAATATTTTTAAGGGAAAGACAAAATCTTACACAGTCTTCATCGGGAAAAGGAAGCAGAAAAAAGAAAAGTAAAGGTGATGAGTTTGAAGAACGCTGGGATGAAATGAGTTTGATTTATATAAAAGATAATACACCTATTAATCCTCAATTTTCAGGCCCCCAGATGGCAAGTATAACCGATTTATTGGATAATATGGAAAGAACGCGTTTAATGTTAAAAGTTTTACAAGTAAGATTGGTAAATAATTTAGTTAGAATTAACCGGAAATATCTAACCCTTTCTGCACAAATAAAAACGAGTAAAAAGCCAAAAGAATTGCGTGCAAAACTAGATAAACTTAGAAAACAAATGAAAAAGATTAAGAAACGTATTAATTATTATTATAGCGGAGCAACCTTAGATAGGCAGATTGTTTTTCAATTTCACAATAAATTATCAATTCCTTTTGCTTGTTTCTTTTTCGCTGTTCTTGCTGCCCCTCTTGGTGTCTTTTCAAAGAGGAGCGGAAAGGGAATAGGAATAGGAATAGCAATTCTCGTTTTAATGGGCTACCGTATATTAATGGTTGTCGGAAAAATAGGTTATACTAAAAATTTAATGCCTCCGGCTCTTGCGGCATGGTTTCCTAACATATTGATGATATTAGCTGCCGTCTTTTTCACATATATGCGTATAAAGAGTAAAATTATTCAAATTAATCTTGATTGGCTCTTTGCCAGAATGGAAAGAATAAAGAAACACTGGGAGAAAAAAGATTACTCTTTCATGCAGGGGGTTTTTTACGCAGTAATTTTTCCAATTAAAGCGCCGTATATTTACGGTATCAAGTTTTACAAATGGATTAAACTTCAAAGAAATATTTCTTTTATTGGTTTTTTTAAACGCGCCTATTCTGAAAATGTTAATAAAGATGAAATCTTTGGAGACATTGAATATGAAACTGTCACTCAAAGCTATCCGGGTAAAGGGATTTAAGTCTTTAGGATAATTTTTTTTAAATGTGAACAAAAAAGTATCAGGAATTCAATTTTACGTACCTTTGATTCGACAATATAGTATAAAGAAAAAAATGGTAGGTACTTTTTTGGAACGCTGCGATATTTGCGAATCAGTATTAATAGAAAAGAACTGGAAAATAGATTTTTTTATAGACGGAAAGTTTATTTCAATTTTAAATTACCCGTTAATGCTTTGTCCCACTTGCGCCAGTATGAAATTCACAGAAAATATAAATGCGAAAGTGCTGGAAAAATTGCTTACCAAAACCCATTCAAGAAATAATCATCCATCTGCAATAAAATTTGAAGAGCATTTCTAATTTTTTAGCTTTGCACAGGTTTTTAAAGTGTTTATATTTGTTATCTATTAAATGTGAGGGCAAAATGAATTTATCATCAACAGAAGTAAGACAAATTTTGGTCTGGGCTGAACACGCGATTGAAGGCGGCCATTTCGGTGACGGGAACATGATGATTCCCGAAGAGGCCATCACTCTAAATAAATTAAAAGAGAAAAAACAAGGCGAGTTTGATTTTTCCCGTTCTGATATCAAAATTTTAAAATACTGGGCAGAGTCAACTCTGGGACAGTCTTTAAAAGGAATGTTGGCAGAAGAAATAAGTGTTGTTGAAAAAATTAAAAATTTTAACCAATCATAATTTTTTCATCGGGATATACAACAGTTTCTCTGTCTCCTTGTTGAAAAATAGCTTGAAGTAAGTTTAACGGCCCAATTCTGCCAAAATACATTAAAAATATTAAAACATATTTGCTAAAAGTTGATAAAGATGCAGTAATTCCGGTTGATAAGCCCACAGTGCCAAAAGCGCTTACAGCTTCAAACAGCACTTTTATTATTGGAATTTTATCAAAATAGTGAATCAATATCGTTGCAATAAACACGGTAAAAAATCCAATTGCTATTAAACTTCCTGCTTTTCGCAGAGTATTGTCAGGAACTGTGCGTTCGCCGATGATGATGCGTTTTTTATCTTTTATCGTTGCTTTGATAGTTAACCATAGGACGACTAAAGTTGTGGTTTTAATTCCCCCTCCGGTTGATGAAGGCGATGCTCCAATAAACATTAAGATAATAAAAGTAAAAAGTGTTGCAGGGTTTAATGCCCCAATATCTACTGTGTTAAATCCCGCTGTCCGCGTTGTAACAGATTGAAAGAAGCTAATAATTACTTTATTACCCGTCGTATGATTTTTTAAAATTCCGCTATTTTCCAGAATAAGAAAAGCCGCTGCTCCTAGTATAATTAATAACAGGCTTGCCTTTAACGCAATTTTAGTTTGCGCTTGTATTCTGGTAACTTTCTTTTTTTTAGAATGCATGAGCTTATCAATTAACCAGTTCTTAATGTTAAAGAGAACAGGAAACCCAATTCCTCCGAAGAATATTAAAAGCATGATTGCCAAATTCATTGCGAAACTGCCTTTAAACCCCATTAAACTATCTGTCATTACGGAGAAACCCGCGTTACAAAAAGCTGAAATAGAATGAAAAATTGAAAAGAATATTTTCTCCTGAAAAGGCATACTTAGTTTAACTGCAACAAAAGCGTATATGAAAAAAGCAGCAATAAGTTCTATAACAAAAGTTGAAATGATAATAAGTTTAACGAGTTTTTTCAGTACCGATACACTATCCTGATCAAGCATTGCAAGGGTTTGAGTGCGTTCTTTTAAACTCATCTTACTGCCGGAGAAAATGATAATAAACGCGGATAAGGTCATTATACCTAATCCGCCTATTTGAATAAGCAATAAAATTACGGTTTGGCCGAATTTCGTAAAAAACGTCGCGGTATCAACAACGATTAGCCCTGTTACACAAACGGCAGAAGTTGAAGTGAATATGGCATCTATTATTGATAACCTTTGCGTTGTCGCATGTGATACGGGAAGAAGTAATAAAAAAGCACCAAATAAAATTACGATAATAAAACCTAAAGAAAAACTTTGCGCGGGTTTCAGTTTAATACGTGTTAATAAGGTTTTTAAATCTTTCCAATAAAATGAAATGTAAGAGAGTATAATAATAAACCTGAATACTATTTTTATTTTAAAATGTTTATCTCCATCTGCTTTTAAAATACTCGTTGGAAATAATCCGGTGTTATCAAGCATAATTAACCATAGATAGCCGAGTATAATGAAAACCATTATAAGATTTTCTTTAAGGAAATTAAAAAATCCCCTTGATTTTAATATTCCTAATGAAATAGAGGAAATACAAAGAATTAAGAAAACCATATCAATCAGTGAAAAAATCTCAGGAACATTTTCACTGTAAAAAATTAATACGGTGAATAATAGAATAATTGCGCCGATAGTAAATATTTTTATGATTATGTTATAAATGCGGTCTATCAACATAAATATATATATAACGCTTCGGCATACTCTTTGAAAAGCGTTTTTTTATTTTTCGTTTGGAAATATAAAATGCTTATCCAAAATACAGTTTACCGGCTTTTTTCAACTCCAATCCTGTCGCAATAATCAGATATGGCGCATTTACTGCAAAAAGGGCTGACCGGTTTGCACACATTTTGGCCATATACAACGAGAAGGTCATTGTACTCTATCCAGTATTCTTTGGGAAGTATTTCCCTAAGAGCGAATTCCGTTTTATCCGGATTTTTTGTATTTACATAGCCTAAACGGTTGGAAATACGGTGAACGTGTATATCAACGCATATGCCCGGCTTATTATAACCTAGAGTAACAACGAGATTTGCGGTTTTTCTGCCAACGCCTTTTAGTTTTAATAATTCATCAATCGTATCAGGTACTTGTCCGTTATATTTTTCAATTAAGTCGCTGCATATATTTAGAATCGTTTCTGCTTTATTTCTGTAAAAACCAACGGGATAAATAAGTTTTTCAATTTCTTGTTTGTTAAGTTTTATCATTTTATATGGGGAATCAGCAGCGTTAAAAAGCCTTGTTGACGCGTCTCTCGTTGTTTCATCCTTTGTTCTTAAAGATAAAATGCAGGAAATTAAAACGTGAAAAGCGTTGCGTTTATTTGCCCATTCGGTAACTATAGGAGTTTGATATTTTCCATATTCTATACGTAGGATTTTTATAATTTCGTGAATTTTTTCTTTATTCATTAATTTAATTTTAAAAGCAGTTTTTCAAAAAAATCACCTGTTCCTTTGATTTTGATAATTTTTTCACGCAAATCAATAGTTTTAATTAAAAGCTCTCGTATTATTTTTCTGAATTTTTTAATTTTTTTAAACGCGGAATTCCCTACTTCATTTTTAAGTTTATGTATAACTTTATCAATCTTCAATTTAAGATTATTTTTTCCATGATATAGTTTTTTTACTTTGGCTTTCAAACTTTTAGAGAATTTTTTCATTTTGCTTATTTTAAGTAA
The DNA here is from genome assembly GCA_937960625.1 of uncultured Spirochaetia bacterium. GTDB lineage: Bacteria > Spirochaetota > CALGPD01 > CALGPD01 > CALGPD01 > CALGPD01. The sequence goes on from CALGPD010000010.1 coordinate 25,104, forward strand.
TTCGGAATTATAATTTTTTAATAAAGCAATGTATTTTTCATGCAATTTTATAAGTTCTATTTCCTGATTGCTTAACGAGGTACAAGATATTAGAAAAAAAGGTAACGCAAAAATTAGTTTTTTCATTATTTTCCTTTTCCCCTGTTTCTTAGTTTTATAAAGAGTTCCTTAACTCCGTGTATTTTTTTTATACGTTCCTGCATTCTTTTAATATAATAATTTGCTATGGAAATATTTATCAGGGTTTTGCGGAGTTTTTTTCTTATTTTAGGGTCAGTATCATAATCTTCACCAAACTTATCCACGCTTTTTCTGATTGATATAATTGTTTTTTGAGTATTAAGTATATCCCGTTCTAATCCGGGAGTAACTTTTCCTTTTTTTTCTATTTCACGCAAAAGTTTAACGTACTCGATTAGCTGTTTATACATATCTTTATAAACTTGAATGTATTGTTTTTCTTTGGGTTTACCTGAACACGCTGATAGTAAAATTATTATTAATAATAAACCTGTTGTTTTTTTTAACACTATATTTCCTTTTTCTCTTCACGGGTTTTTCTGATAAACTCATTTAGATATTTTTCCGGATTTTTTGCGCACTCTTCATCTACTTTGAAATTATCCGCGTTAAGTAAATGCAATCCGTGTTGATAGTTTTCAAATACGTTTTCAAGGTGTTTTTCAACGCTTAAACTGTTTTCTAATGCAAGTTCGCGAAGAATATCTTCAGCCGTTTCGGTAAAATCAATATCTATGTTGTGATTTTTTTTGAAATTTTCACTAAATGAAAGAAACACGCTTTCGTTAACGAGTTTGGTTAAAACGTGTTCCGGATTGTTCAATACGTTATCATCAACGAATAATTTTCTAACAGCAGTACTGGGCAGTTTTTTTTCAAACTTAACAAGTATTTTTTCTAAAACCGAAGACAATCCGCGCGCCCCGGTTTTTTCCAAATGAGCCATTTTTGCTATTTCAAATAAAGCCTCATCGGAAAATTCCAAATCAATGTCATAAGCGGCAAAATCCATTGTTTTACCAAGAATAACGCTTGAGTTTTCGTTTTTAAGTATTTTATAAAGCCCGTTTTCATCTAACTGGTCAAGTACTGCAATCACAGGCAGCCGGCCGATAAACTCGGATTCAAATCCGTAAGTCATAAAATCTTCTGTACGCACGCTTCTGAATAAATCAACATTGTAATCTTTTTTTTCTTTCACACCCGTATTAAATCCGATACCGGAGATATTTCTTCTTTTTTCAATAATTCTCTCAAGCCCGGCAAACGCGCCACTTACAATGAATAAAATGTTCCTTGTGTTTATAACTTTTTTTTCAACTTTTCCCGTTTTTTGCGCCTGCATAGCAGCTTCCATCTGAGAAGCAAGATCATGCGGAGTACGTAAGTTAACTTCAGCTTCTTCCATGAGTTTTAACAAATTCCTTTGAACTCCGGTTCTTGAAACATCAGGGCCTCTTGAATTGCTGGCAGACGCAATTTTATCAATTTCATCAATATAAATAATGCCGTATTCCGCTGCCGCGATATTACCGTCAGCAGCGTGCACCAAATCCCTTACAAGGTCTTCAACGTCACCGCCAACATATCCTGTTTCGGTAAACTTCGTCGCATCGGCTTTTACAAAAGGAACACCTATTTTATCAGCAATGAGTTTAACCATAAAAGTTTTACCCACTCCGGTTGGGCCTATCATCAATATGTTATTTTTTATATTTCCAATAATCGGGCGTTTAAGCTTTCCGTATTTTTCAAGTTTCATTCTATTAAAATGTGTGCAGATTTTTGTCGCAAGAATTTCAACGGCTTTTTTTTGCTCAACCACAAACTCGTTTAAATACGCTTCCAATTCTTCGGGTATCATGTCAAAGTTAATGCCTTCACCTTGATGCGACTTTACTCCGTCCTTGGAACCACGTGTGCCCGGGTTTTGAAAGCCTTCAAAATCATTCATCATTTTTTTGAATTCCGCTGAATTAATATTGTTTGGTTTTTGCATGTTTTTTTCACCGTACTTTAATTTAAAATAAAATATAATACTTAATGCAACGCGTTGTAAAGGAATAACTGAAAACTAAATTTCATTTCATACATATATTTTTTCTAACACCTTGAATTGTTCATTGCGATTGTTGATAATAAAAAAAATCAAATTTGAGAAAAAATATCTTTGGGCACTGTCTTTGCGAGCGAGAGCGAAGCAATCCCGTTTGGTTTTTTAATTTAATGAGATTGCGTCGTCACATTCG
>CALGPD010000011.1 GCA_937960625.1 uncultured Spirochaetia bacterium
ATACATCTGTACAGGGTCATGAGCTTTTTCCCCAATTTTAAAAGCCGGTGTGGGGCTTACCGGAGCGGCAATTACATCGACTTTTTCAAAAGCTTTGAGAAAATCATCTTTTATTAATGTGCGTACCTGCAGCGCTTTTAAGTAGTAGGCATCGTAATAACCTGATGAAAGGGAATACGTTCCAAGCATTATTCTTCTTTTTACTTCTTCCCCAAATCCCTGCTCTCTGGTTTTAAGGAATGTTTCGATAAGGTCATCGGCTTTAACTCTATTGCCATATCTGATTCCGTCAAACCGGGCAAGATTGGAACTCGCTTCACTTGGAGCAATTATATAATATACAGGAACACCGTATTTAGTATGAGGCAGATTAACATCTACTATTTCGCAGCCTAAATCTTTTAGAGATTCTATGGCCTTGTTAGTTATTTTTTTTACATTCTCATCCATACCGTGTTCAAAATATTCAACAGGCAATCCGATTTTTTTGCCTTTAATATCTTGGTTTATATTTTCTAAATAATCATCAACAGGTATATCCATACTCGTTGAATCCATTTTATCATATCCGGCAATATTTTGTAAGATTATTGCTGAGTCTTCAACTGTTTTTGTTAAAGGCCCTATCTGGTCTAAGGATGAGCCGAATGCAACGAGGCCGTATCGGGAAACCCTTCCATATGTTGGTTTTAATCCGACTACACCGCATAAAGCAGCAGGGAACCTAATTGAGCCTCCGGTATCGCTTCCTAAGCTTGCGGGAATTAAATCCGATGCAACTGCGGCAGCTGACCCGCCGGATGAACCTCCGGGAATTCTCGTCGTATCATGCGGATTTTTCGTTGGCCCGAAAAAAGACGTTTCACAGGACGAACCCATAGCGAACTCATCCATATTAAGTTTACCCGTAATAATTGTACCTGCGTTATTAAGTTTTTCCGTAACAAAAGCATCAAAAGCAGCATTATATCCTTTTAAGATATTTGAACCGCAAGTCGTTTCAATGCCTTTTACATTTATATTGTCTTTAACAGCAACGGGTAATCCGCAAAGTGAGGGAATATTTCCTTTGGCTATTTCGGAGTCAATTTGATTTGCCCTTTTAACTGCAAAATCTTCCGGGATATTAATAAACGCGTTAATACCGGTTTCTGAATTATTATCATTTTTTGATTTATCAAGATAATACTTGGTAATTTCCAAAGCGGAAAAATCTTTATTTTTAATTTTTTCAAGAATTTGCCTGACAGTTAGATTTTGCATTTGCTTTTCTCCGTTAGTTTAAAACAATGTTGAATAAAAATAACGTATATTGTAATTAACTTCAAGAGCGGATTTAAAATATTGCTTTACCGGTGTTTAAAAAGGTAAACAATTAGTCATATGATTTTGGTTTTCCCGGGAAGCATTCCGGGCATTTGATATAATTTCCGTCATTAGGGATTTCACCAATATACCACCGCTCATCAGGCGGAATTTTAAAAGCATCCTGACATGGATTAGATGTGATGTGTATAATTTTATTTGAAACAGAACCTAAATAAGGAGTATGTTTCAATATTGGACTTATATTGTTTTTTGTAGATTTTGACATATAACTATCCGATACTGTGTAAATTTATTAGTATAAAATATAGTATTTTTAACAAAAAAGCAATCTAAAATATTAAAAAAGAACTTATTTTTTTTAGTAAAAATTTTATATTTAACTTTTTTCCAGAAGTTATTTATACGTTAGACTTGTTTTAAATATACGCTTTTTGTATTAGTTTTATAATATTCAAAAATTATTTTACGGGTTTATATGGACTTAAACGGAAACAACATATTTTCCAAGAACGAAATTGAAAGCAAAGAAAATGACTATACTTTTAGGCCTAAAAAATTATCCGATTTTGTAGGGCAGAATCAGCTTAGGGAAAATTTATACGTATATATTAAAGCCGCAAAACAGCGTAAGGAATCAATTGACCATATTTTATTTTCAGGCCCGCCCGGGTTGGGAAAAACCACTTTAGCTTATATCATTGCCAGAGAAATGGGAGTAAATTATCATCACACAAATGCTCCTGCTATTGAAAAAAAAGGTGATTTGGCAGCATTATTAACGAAATTAAAAGAGAAAGACGTTTTCTTTATTGATGAAATCCATAGATTAAGGCCTGAACTTGAAGAGATTTTATATTCCGCGATGGAAGATTATAAGGTCAACATTATTATGGGGCAGGGCATCAGCGCGAATTCAATTTCAATACCTTTGCCTAAATTTACGCTGGTTGGCGCAACTACGAGAATGGGTTCATTAACCCGGCCTTTATTAACTCGTTTTGGTATTGATTTTAAACTCTCTCTTTATAACGAAAAAGATATTGGTTCTATTGTGAATAGAACTGCAAAATTAATGGATATTGAATTATCCGCCCCGGCATCTGTTGAAATAAGTAAAAGATCAAGAGGTACTCCAAGGGTCGCAAACCGATTGATGAGGCGTTTAAGGGATTTTGCTCAGGTTCACGGTAAAGGTAGTATTGATGAAAATATTACTTCCATAGCTTTTAAAGAACTGGGCATTGATGAACTCGGTTTCACTGAAACGGACAGAAAAATGATTAAGTTTATTGTTGAAAATTGTAACGGAGGCCCGGTTGGCCTTGAAACCATAGCAGTATCTTTGGGAGAAACTGCTGATACAATTCAAGACGTTGTAGAACCGTATTTAATACAGCAGGGGTATTTAATCCGTACACCAAGAGGAAGGTGTTTAACAAATAAAAGTTACAACTTACCCGGAATTATTAAACCTGAATCTGGTCAGGATACTTTGTTTTAAAAGTCGGGATTATTATCTGTCTTGATTTTTCTTTTTTTTAGCCTTTTAAGATATTTTTTTCTATCTAATCCTTTATATTCTTCTACCCACAAAATATCGTTAACGTGGCCGTTTTTACCATAAGCCACTATATCGTATTCACCTTTTTTTTGAGCCGGTAAAATAATTTTATATCTAAAGTTTTTTTCTGCACCTGGTGACGGCTTTCCGAATAAATATATACCTATTTCATTTCCGTCAATTTTGATAATGTGTTTGCTGACTTTAAATCCTTTTCTGTTAAAATATCCGAATATTGTGATGGGAAGTTTTTGATCTATTTTTAACAGCCTGGGGATTTTTACTTTACTTACAACGGGTTTTTCAAGTAGAATTTTTTTTACTTTTGGTTTTATGACAACTGGTTTAACGATTTTCTTTTCACACGCTGTTAATATGATAAATATTGAAAATATGATTAATGGTTTATTCATGGTTTTTCCTCATAACAAGAGATTTCTGCTTTTATATTATCGTTTTTTAAGGAATATACTTAAGCACTTTTTAAATAATAACCTTGAATCTCAATAATTAGTATAATGAACTTAAAATAAATTAACATTGATGAAATTTGAAATGGAATGTATAATATCAATATATGGATAAAGAAAGCGATTTATTTAAAGAACTCGTTTTGAGAAGCAGGGTTTTGGAATGCTGTAATGCCTGCCGGCATTATACAATCCGCCTTGATGATGATTATTGCACCAAACATGAAGCATGGATTTTTGGCTGTGTCTGCAAAAAAAAGAAAAGATATCTTGCGCGTTTTGGTTTAAGCGAACAGGATCTTGATTGGGATATTTCTTTTTTAAACACAACGGAAACTGAAAATAAATATGATTTTACATGAATTTCTTGATTTTATAAGAATATAATTGTATAAAAA
>CALGPD010000012.1 GCA_937960625.1 uncultured Spirochaetia bacterium
AAAAAAACTTCCCAAAAACAAAAGGTCAAAAAAATACACACTGACGATATACCTATTGTAAACGCTGTAAATAACAACGATTTTAATGAAGTAGACAGTCTACTTAAAAAGGGGATTTCTCCTAACTCAAAAAACAAATTCGGTATTCCTATTTTAATTCTAGCAGCGTATAACGGCTATAATAGGATAGTGGAAATTCTTCTAGTAAACAGGGCAAATGTTAACAGTGTTGATAGAGACAGGGATACCGCACTTCATAATGCTGTATATAAAAACCATACAAGCGTAGTAAAAACTTTGCTAATTTTTGGAGCAAATAAAAATATTAAAAATAAAAAGGGGAAAACACCGAAAAGAATCGCAATTGAAAAAGGATTTGATTCAATAATAGAAATATTTGAAGATAAAAATAACTCTATTAAAAAAAGAAAAGCATCTTACGCAATAATAAAAGCAATAAAAAATAATGATTATAAGAAAGTAAAACTGTTATTAGGAAACGGGAATATTAATGTTAATTTTATTCCCAAAGAAGGAGTAAAAGTTAATGATTCAGAAGGCCATGTAAAATACCCATACCAGACAAACAAATATTCGATGTTTTTAATTGCAGTACAATTTTCTGATGTTAAAATCCTCAAATTATTATTAGAACACGGTGCAGATATAAATTACTATATAACAGCAATAGGGCCAATCTCTGGCAAACATTATTCGGCAATGGATTATGTATCATTTAATAAGCCTGAAATTATAAAATTTTTAGTTGATAATGGAATAAGAAAAAATAATTGTTATAGAGCCATTAAAAAAGCAATACTGAATAACAACAAATACGTTGAAAGAATATTATTAAACTATGGTGTAAAAGACCCGACAAAAAACATTACTTATACTGGTGAAGGCAGCTTTTTACTTAAAGTTGTGGATAGTGAAAATATTAAAGTGCTGCAAAGAATGATTAATAACGGTATGAGTACCAATACTTTAATTAAATATCAATGCTGTGGCGGCGGAACTTATACGTTGTTATCAAATGCAATTATTCATAAAAAGATTAAATTGGCTAAATATTTAATCAACAAAGGCGCTGATGTTAATTTAACAACAAAGCAGAGTTTATCATCAAATAGAAATCCAACTCCGTTAATGCTTGCTTCGGGTATAGGTAATATTGAGCTTGTAAAACTATTAATCAGAAAAGGGGCTAATGTTAAGACGAAGATAGAGGAGAAAACAGCGTTAAGTATTGCCAAAGAAAATAAATACTCAGAAATTGTTAGAATTCTTAAAAAAGCCGGAGCTATTGACTAAGATTTATTAACGTTTATTCTTTTCAAAAGGTTGATATACTCAATTGTTCTTACTCAATTTTTCACATTCTACTTTTAATTCAGTTAGTTTATTTTTACAAACATCCCAAATTATTTTTTCATTAACTCCAAAATATTCATGAGCTAGTATATTCCTAAAAGCAATAATCTTTTTCCATTTTAAATATAGTTTCATCCGGCTGAAAATATTTTATAATACTTTTTGCAGCTTCACCAATTATTTCCAGATTTCTAATTACAGCATCTTGGGTTTTTGCATCTTCTTGAAAAGTTTTATAATCAAATCCTTCAATATATTTTTCAATTTTATCGATAGAGTTTAATATATCATCAATGAATAAAATAATATCTCTAGACATACTCTGCTTCTTTAGAAATAATTGGAAGTAATCTCTTTTTTACGTTACCAAGTAAAACTAAATCTACGGAAGAATTAAAAATCTCCTCCAATTCAAATTTCAAATCCATATAACTGTCAAAATCAGGATTTTTCATATCAACGATAATATCTATATCATTGTAACTATCACTTCTAAGAACAGAACCAAAAAGCCCGATTTTTACAACTCTGTATTCTGATTTAAACCGTTCAAGATTATCTGATAAATATTTCATAATTTCAGTTTTACCCGTCATTCTGTTTAATATTCTATTGTGGTAACGGAAAAAAATCAAGCCGGTTTTGGAAATTAAAACTTATTTGATTCTAAGCGTTTAAAAGGAGATTTTTTCAAACTAATATTTAATCAATTCCAAGTTGTTTTTTAATCAGTTTACACAAACTTTCTTTAATTTCAGTATGGCGGGGAATAGGCGCTTTTCTTCCATTTTTAGAATTAATATAAATATCGTGTTTACCACCATGACGTTTTAAATAACACCCTGCTTTTATTAATTGTTTAATGAAGTTTTTTCTTTTCAGATTTCAACCTCAATTTGTTTTTCAAATGATTTTTTGTTTATTATTATTTCTTCATCATCCTTAATCATTAAATTAAAAGCATCTTTTATGTTTTCTTCTAATTCAGTTAAAGTTTCCCCTTGACTAAAAACTCCGGGCACTTCTTTTATTTTACCCACATACCAATCATCATCAATCCAATATTCTAATGTATAATTCCTTAACATTATTTCTCCATGCTAGAAAAGATTTTTATCTTTTAATATAAATATAACAATTTTTATCCATATAAATCATACTGGCAACGGAAAAAAATCAAGCCGGTTTTGGAAATTAAAACTCAAAAGTTCATTGTTTCTATATAGTCATAAGGATATAATTATAAAATGCAAAATAAGGTGATTAGTTATAAATCATTAAATTTTAATATCAGTTTTAAGAATAATTTCATCTTTTAGAGGTCAACGTGAAAAAAATTATCATTCTCTTTTCAATTTTATTCTTAGTAAGTATATCGCATAGCGGATATAAAAAGCCGCCTTGGCATTTTGTTGATATCTGGTGGCAGTCAAATAAACCATTGCCAATTTTTAAATCATTATCATTGGATTTTACTATTCACAATCACGTTCCGGATAACGTAAAACTTTATATAGCACCGGTCGGATGGATTGAGTTTAACGATAGAGGCGCTTATGCAGGCATTCAGACAGATTTAATGAAACTCGTTGGAAGAAGACGGGCAAAATATGTAGGCCAGGGGCTTATTTTTTCCCGTTGGAAAACGCGCGATTTATCAGCAACAAAAGTTGCTCCGGGTGGATATAATCAAAGCGCTGGATATGAAGGTGATTTCGTTGGTGTGAGAAACGTGTTTACATGGAGTATTGGAAAATACACTATCGGACTTAAAAAAACCCACACACAAGTTATTGGAGGGAGATATTATTCATGGGTTAAGATGACAGTCACCGAACACAGGACTGGACGTGTAGGTAATTGCGGATCAATAAGGTTTTACGGAAGAAACTTAAAGTTAAAGAAAAGTATAGCATCATTTGTTGAGATATACGGTGGTTCTATTCCGTATTATAGAATACCTAGAATTAAGATAACGTTTGGAAACATAAAGGTAAACGGAACAAGAGCTTATAATGATTATGCTTATTCAAGTTACCCAAAAAACGTTCCACCCTATGGAACATCTTATGAAAACAATGGAATGGTTACTGTTGAGTTGGGGCGAAGGTTCAGCAGACAAGGATTAAAATCAACAAAAACGAGTTATTATAAAGTGCACTTTTCAAGATGAAAGATATGTAGCAGTAAACATATAGCTTTGTTGCTATCCTCTATTATTAAAATAATGCTTACCATATTGCTTTAGCATATCAACCGTACTTGACAATATCACAAAAATTTACTATTATGTGAATTAATACTCACATTAAGGGAAACAAAATGTTAATTCAAATATACGGAAAAAACATGTGTTCTAACTGCACAAAGTTAATGGAAAACGCTAAAACTGCTGCCGGAAATTTAAACCTCGATGCAACAGTGGAAAAAGTTACGGACATTGAAAAAATCACTGATGCAGGGGTTTTAATGACACCGGGGCTGTCTATTGACGGTGTATTAAAATCAACGGGTAAACTTTTAAGCGTTGAAGACATTGAAA
>CALGPD010000013.1 GCA_937960625.1 uncultured Spirochaetia bacterium
ATACTGCTTTGTAATAAGTTGGATCATATTCTCCCGTAGTAATGCGAGGAGCTAAACAACCATAGGCAGCACCTACTTTATGTGCTCCGGTTGGAAAATTTTTTCCTAAAAGCAATACAATTTGAATAGTTATTTTGCTTAATCCGAATACGGTTTTTACGTTTTTTAGAATATCTTTCTCAACAAACTCAAATGAGAAAGACCATGTTAAAATTACAATTATAACTGAAATAGTAATCCACGTTTTTTTTAATTCAATTTCATACTTGGAGAATATTCTGCTGATAAAATACGGTATAAAGAAATGATAAAGCAATATTAATATAACTCCTGCTTCTGGAACATCAATGAGTTTGGAGATAGCACTGCTTTGGCTGCTCACAACGAAGTAAGTATAAATAATTATTATCAAATCACTGATAGTAGATTCTATGTCGAGGATTTTTCTTTTACTATTTTCCATTACTATACCCTGCAAATCAGTGTATAGTAAAAAATGTATATGTCAACAAAATATTAAAATCATTTTCAAATTGGATAAAATTCCATTTAGCAGCTGTAATTTTCTTTCGTGTAAAATGTTTTGACTTTTAATGCAAGTTCATTGATAATAATAAATATGAGCGAGGAAAAAGATTTACTTATGACCTAGATATCTCGTTGTTAATGGAACGATTAAATTTTGAGAAAGTAGTTAATATTGCGCAAAAATTTAATTTAAAACCAAGGATACCGGAACCTGTCAGGAATTTTTTGGATGAAAAAATTTGGCAGAAATGGGTTTTTGAAAAAAATGCTTTTGTTTATACTTTTGTCAGTAGTGACAATGCTTTTCAATTAGATATTTTTCTTCGTTATCCAATAGAGTTTGAAGATTTATATAAAAACGCAGTATATTTTAGTGTGGAAGGGGTTAAGATTTTTGTTTCATCAAAGAAGGATTTAATTAAAGCGAAAAAAGTATTAAGCCTATGAGGAAGAAAGACGAATTTGACGTTCAGATATTGGAGGAGTTAATTGAAAAAGGAAAATAACGGACAAATACACTATTTATTTGACGGTCATGCTGAAAAACCGTTTTCTGAAATGAGCGCCAAGGAAAAACTCGATTGTCTTTATTTGCAAAGGCTGTTTTACATTAAAGCCAGAAACGCAAAAATTATTCCACGGGAAAAGGATGAGGAGTAGGGGATTTTTATTATTATAAGGTTTATAATTTTATTTAATTTCAAGGCCGATTAACACGATGTCATCCGTAAACTTGGAATTATCTGTCCATGCTTTAACTTCGCTTTTAATGCTTTTAACCATTTCTTTAATATCCGGTTTAATATTTTTTGAAATAATTTTTTTGAGCCCGGTTTCGCCTAATTCTTTGTTTTCCTGAGAAAACTCTTCGAACAGCCCGTCTGTAAATAAAATTATTTTATCTCCGCTATTAATACTTTGTTCTTTAAGTTCGTATTCATTGTCTTCCACAATACCAATTAATTTTCCGCCGGCTTGAAGAACGGATATTTTTTTATTCTGAATTAAGTACTGATTGGGATGTCCTGCAAAAGAATAATAGATTTTATTTTTATTAATATCTATGTCAATAATTATACATGTGAAAAATAAGTTTAGGCTGAAATAATGTTCTAAAAATACGCCGTTAAATATTTTTAATATTTGATTGGGAGGTATTTCATAAGTTTTGATTTTATCATATTCGCTTTTAATAATCATAGTCATTAATGCGGCCTGTACACCGTGTCCGGTAGCATCGGCAATCATAATTCTGTAATAGTTTTCTTTAAGTTCAAATAGGTCATAAATATCTCCGCCTACTTCCATCATGGGTTGGAAGAAAACCGATATTTCTATGTTTTTAAAATCACTATAATTAGATGCTAAAAAATTTCTTTGTACTCGTTTTGCTAAAAATAAATCTTCCTTTATAATATCATATGCGTATTTTAATTCCTGGGTTCTTTTTTCAACTTCTTTATCAAGAGTGTCAATGTTCCGCTGCAATTGTTCCACCATCATATTAAAGGTATCGCCTAATAGCTCAAGTTCGTCTTTACTATTAACATCTGCTCTAACTTCATAATTTCCCTGAGCAATTTTTTTAGACGTTTCAAGCAGGTTGTTTACCGGTGTTGTTATTTTTTTAGAAATTCTAAGCGAGAAAATGAAACTGATAATTATACTTGATAAAAGAAACAAAGTAACAATAAAAACAGTGACCCGCATTGTGCTCTTTTGCTGAGTTGAATCAATTGCGATTAAAATATTAAGATAACTGAATTTATTCTTTTTTATTAATGGAATCTTTTTTATTTCATAATTCTTTTCTTCTATCTTAATAGTATACTTCGTTGCTTTAATATTTTCTTTGGTTGTCATCCGTGTAAAAGTTTTATTTCTATATATTTTTTCAATACTCGAACCGATAATTTTATTTTTATATAGAAAAAATACTTCTGCTTCACTAGTGCCTTTCAGCATTTTAGCGAACTTGTTATTAAATAAAAATCCAGCTGTTGCAATACCTGAAACGGTAAATTTTTTCTCCGCCGAAGAAGAGTAAATGGGGGTAATTGAAAGTATTCCCAGACCTTCTTTCGTATGTGTAATAAATTTGTTGATGTTCTTTTTTAATGATAATCCTTTTTTTACGTATTCTTCCTTACTGTCGTTTTTAAATTTTTCCCCGGGTTTATGGCTTTTTCCAAGCGCGTAACCGTCTTTGTCGTGAACAGCAATAAACGGAATCCGGAGTTCTTTGCTGAAAACTACTAAAGTTTGTATAATCAGATTTATTTTTCCAATCTCTGTTCCATTAACTATTTCCGGTGTTTGAGAGATTAATTTTACGGTTGTGGAAAGGCTACTGCGGAAATTATTATATTTGGATAAAATGTTCATGCTTTGAGAATTTATTTGCCTGTTAATATTTCTATTCATTTGGGAATAGAGGAAAAAAAGTATTAAAGTAGATATAATAATTAAAGGCAAAATTACAGACATAGCCAGTGAGGTTAGTTTATTCTGTATGGAATTCTTTTTTAAATTGAAAAAGCTGCAAACGTCATTGAATATTTTATTTTTTATCCGTTTTTTGGATTTAGTATTAGAAATAATATCGCCTCTATAATTTTTAATATTTTATTCAATTTTCATAAGATTGAATTATTTTTCTTTCCATTTTTTACGCCATTTTTTAAGTGTTTCGTTCGTTTGTCTGATAATATTGTATATCTTTGGATTTCTCACAACATAACCTTTAAAATAATAATCTTTTATTACTAATTTTCCGCTTTTTGTTTTAGTTTTTTCATTTAACTCTGATAAAATTTTCTGTAGTTTTTTTACAATTTTATCCGGCAAATGCGGGCTGGCAACGAATGTGTCCAAAGGAATATCAGGAGTTTTAACGAGTATGTTAAAAGGATTTTTCCCGTATTTTTTTACAGCCTCATCAAATGCGAAATCCCAGGTAGCTCCTCCCGCAGCTTGCTTTTTATAAACAGCTTCGATTGTACTGGGGTGGTTTCCCATGAATAAAGTTTTTTTGAAAAATGTTTTTGGATCGACTTTAAATCTATTTAACATAATGGAAACGGGGAATTTAAATCCTGAGCCTGACCCCTTGTCAACAAAAGCAAAGTGTCTATTTTTCAGTTGTGAAAAGGTTTTTATACCGCTGTCTTTACGCGTTATTATAAATCCGTTATAAAATTCTTTTCCGGTTTTTTTATCAACTGCCGTAGCAATGTATTTTAATCCGGGATATTCCTGAAGTTTTGTTATATATGTAGAAGGAGAAATTGAAGCAAAGTGAATTTTTCCGTCATTTAAATCTTTTGCTAATTTCTCATAATCAAGAGAAATAGTAAATTTTATTTTTACTCCCAGTTTTTCTTCAAGATACTCTTTAAGAGCTGAAAACCGTTTTATTGCAATTTCATTTTTATCTTGAGGAAAGGTTCCGAGAACGAAAACTTTATCTTTGCTGCCCGGTGTAGAACTATTATTATCTCCGTTATTATTCGATGTTTTATTTGAGTTTTGTTTGTTAGGGTCATTGCTTTTACCGCAGGAAATTGAGAATAATATTAATAATAGTAAGGCTGATAAATACAATTTAATTCTAAAAACAGATTTCATAATTCCTCCAAATCAAAATTTATGCGTATCAGTTTACTACAAAATTGGAGATAAATTGTTACAATAATATTAAAAATCTTTTTTGTTTATTTTTTTATCTTTTTTAAGCGGTTTAAATGATAATTTGCATACGTTTTTAGAATAATAAAACCCGGCAGAGTGGAGCCGTACCGGGTTTAATATATATAAACTCTGATCGTTTTATGCGCTAAATGCGTCTATTCTTTCATGGGGTGATACAATTTCAGTTACACGCACACCGAAGTTCTCATCAATTACTACTACCTCGCCTTTAGCAATGAGTTTACCGTTAACGAGCAAGTCAACGGGCTCGCCCGCAAGTTTTTCAAGCTCGATAATCGAGCCTTCTCCAAGACCAAGGATTTCTTTAATCTGCATTCTCGTTCGGCCTAATTCTACGGTTAACTGCATATAAATATCAAGCAGAAGGGAAATGTTACCTGACCCTTGTGCAGCAAACTCTTGCTCCAAGTTCTGGAACTGAACCGGTCTTACCTGAATATTTGCTCTTCTTTGCTGTTGTTGAGCAGTTTGGCCTGATTCGGATTGATAGCCAAAGTCTCCTCCGCCTCCGCCTCCACCGGAACTTGCGCTTCCGCTTTTACCTATTTGAATAAAAGATTTACCCGCGGGAACACTCATGATCTGATAAACGTTTATAGGTTGATGGCCTTCCGGATTAAGATTATAATGTAAATCTATAACCTGGCTGCCTGAAGGGAATCTTATACTTCCTGTATCTTCAATAACGTCTATAGTCGGTATTGAACTTGTAATGCTTTTGTTAAATTTTGAAGATATAGCATTAAGCGCTGCTCCGTTAATTTGATTAAACGCTTCGCTTAAAATATTCATTGCATAATCATTTAATTCCATATTAGGCTGATTTGCAAAAAGTTCTGCAATTTTCAAAGCATCTTTTGCAGGCAATAAAAATATATTTTCCCCTGCTACAGCGCCCTGATAATCACTTTTTATTTGAATCATCTGGCCGTGTAATTCGCCTCTGACAACATTAGGGTCTTTTAAACTGGCTTTAAGGTTTGAATATGCAACACCTGTTCCTGAGATTGTAGAGAGTATACT
>CALGPD010000014.1 GCA_937960625.1 uncultured Spirochaetia bacterium
CTTTTAAATTTACAGCGCAAGGTTCTATTGCTGTAGAATTAACTAGAATTAATAATTACTATAAGTTCAGCGTTATTGATACGGGAATAGGAATTAACGAAAAGGATCAGGAATATATTTTCGATATGTTTAGGCAGGTTGAAGTTGCTGATACCAGAAAATACAGCGGGTCAGGATTAGGTTTGGCTATTTGTACGAAACTCGTGAATATGCTAGGTGGAGAAATTTGGGTAGACAGCCAGCCGGGGAAAGGAAGTAGTTTTAGTTTTACAATTCCTGTATTAAAACCGCCTGATAAAAAGCATACTGTTTCTGAAAATTCTGAAGAGCATAGTAATACATTAAATGATTGTAAAATTTTATTTGCGGAAGACAATGAAAATAATTTTCTTTTTATAGAAGAAGTTTTATCAGACTATACTAACTATACATTCAGAGGGTTTAAAGACGGCTTACCATTATTAAAAGAGTTTAAAAATAATCCCGTTTATGATATTATTCTTCTTGATATCCAGATGATTGAAATGGGCGGCTTTGAAACACTAAAACAAATCAGGAAAATTGATAAGAACATTCCCGTTATTGCTATCAGTGCTTTTGCATCTGAAATTGATAAAAGAGAATACATTGATAACGGGTTTACTGACTTTATTAGTAAACCAATAGAAATAGACTCTTTTATAAATAAAATCAATAAAATAGTGCATTCGATTAATAATTCTTGAAATATAAATGTTATTAATTTATTATAATATAGAGAATAAATATTTAATAAATAAATGGGACTACTATGGCTTTAGGAAAAATATTAATAGTAGATGATGATAAAATTAATTTAAAATTGTTGAATACAATATTAGTTAAACTTGAGTATTCTGTTATTGAAGCCGGCGATGCAAATCAGGCTTTGGAAATATTAAAATCAAATAAAAATATTGATTTAATTATTACTGATTTAATGATGCCTGATGTTGACGGTTATGAACTAACCGCAAAAATAAAAGAAAATTCAGACTTTGCAAACATTCCAATTATTATGCTGACTTCACTTGGACAGCGGAAAGATAAAATTAAAGCTCTTGAATCAGGTGTTGATGACTTTCTTAATAAACCCGTTGATAAAACTGAATTAACGCTGCGTGTAAAAGGTTTCATGAAAGTTAAAAAATATAATGACCGGCTCAGCAAGGAAAAGTTGCATCTTGAAAAAGAATTGAATCAAACCGAAGGCAAACTTGTGCAAACTTTAGATGAACTAAAGGGTATATCAGAAGACAAATCCCTGCTTGTTCAGCTCCTTGAAGAAGAGTCTATTAAACTTCTTAATGCATACAGAGAGCTTAAATTAAGCAACGAGAAACTTAAAAGCTCCAACCTACAGGTAATTCAATCTTTATCTTCAGCTGCAGAGTTCCGGGATAATGAAACCGGAATGCATATTAAAAGGATGAGTAATTATTCCGCGTTAATTGCCGGAAAACTCGGAATGTCTAATGAAGCTTGCGAAGAGCTTCTTTATACCAGTGTAATGCATGATGTTGGAAAAATAGGTATTCCCGATCATATATTGCTTAAGCCCGGCGCGTTAACAGATGATGAATGGAATGTTATGAAAACTCATGCTTTTATCGGTTATAAAATATTAACCGGCATTAACACGGATATGATGCAAAAAGCTGCAATTATAGCTTATACACATCATGAAAAATGGGACGGTTCGGGTTATCCAAGAGGCTTGTCCGGAGAAGATATACCTGTTGAAGGCAGGATTTGCGCAATTGCGGACGTTTTCGATGCGCTAACTTCAACAAGAGTATATAAACCGGCTTTCCCTCTGGAAAAGGCAATTTCAATTCTTAAAGAAGGAAGAGAAAAACATTTTTGCCCGGATTCTTTGGATGTTTTTCTTAATTCTATTGATGAAGTTCTTGAGATAAAAGATGAATATCAGGAAAGTGAAGAAGATTTGGAGCGGCAAAAAGAGTTAACCGAAATGTATAGAAACAACTTAGAGTAATTTTATAAACCTTTTTATAGTGTATTTTTTATTTCCTTAAATATTAATTTTAATTTCCGTTTTATCGGTTTATTATCTTTTAATAACGTAATTATTTCTTTTAAGTATTTACTGTCTATTCTGGATAAAACGTATTGGCTTATTGAAATATTGTAATTGTCTTTTTTTGTTTTTATTCCCAGGGGCGCAAGGTTTTTATTTATGTTGTTAATAAAGTTTTTATAGAAAACTTCATTTTGCATTATTTCATTTTCCCATTTTGTACCCGGTTTGGGAACAAAAAGAGAAATATCCAGAGAAAGCCCGGGCATTATTCCTGTCTTTTTTGCATAAATCAATAGTTGTTCTCTTATTTTCTTACAAAGCTTAATGATTTCATTTTCAGCATTAATATCTCCGGGTAAACCTGCCATGAAATATAACTTAAAGTTATGTATACCGTGTTTTAAACTAAGATTTAAAATATTAATTATTTTTTCATCCGTATACACTTTACCGATTTTTTTCCTAACTTCAATATCCGCAGTTTCAGGAGCAATGGTTAAAGTATTTTGTCCTGAAGATTTTAAAATTTTTATAAACTCTTCAGTAATTAATTCCAGCCGTATAGAAGAGAATGAAGGTTTTCCTCCTTTTTTTAATATATATTCTACAATTTTTAGAATATCAGAATGGGAATTAGGCAAGGCACTAACAAGGCCGATTTTTGAACTGTATTTTAAACCAGTATCAATAATGTTACAAAGCGTTTCAAACGGCCATTGCCTGAAATCCGGATAATAACTCCCTATCAAGCAGAATGGGCAATTAAATTTACATCCTCTGGAAATTTCAACGAGAAAAGCATCATTAAATATTGTATCCGAACTTAATATTACTGAGTGGGGCGGAGGGGCTTTTTCTTCCGCTTTTTGAATATTTTTGCCGAATGCGCTATTTAGTGAATCTAAAATTTCTGTTTTTGATTTTATTTTTAATATCTGCCTGATTTTATTTTCGTTTCCCTCAATTTCGCCAAAATATTGAAAGTCAAATACGGTTTCAAGAAGCTTTGGATTTAGAGTGGGAAGAATACCGCCGCATATTAAAGTTTGCTTTCTTCTAGCATTCTCTAGCTCCACGTTTGATAATAATAACATCTTCAAGGCATTAATCACATCGGGTTCAAAACTTATGGTAAATACTATAATATTTGCCTGATTCAGTTTAAAGAAATTGTCCGGTGAATATACAGTGTTTTTTTCAAAAAAAAACCGGCTCATAAAAAAGTCTTCGGACAAAAACAATTCGATTAGTTTTTGATATGCTAATGATGACATACCGGCTTTATAACTTTCTCCATAGCAAACCGCAATTTTCACGTTGCCTTTATAAGCAGTATGGACAAATTTTTCATTCATTTTTATTTACCGTTAACGAGTAAGAAAACATAAGCATTTAATACCTTAATAATATAGTTTCTAGTTTCATCAAGCGGGATTTTTTCCACAAAATGCGCGTCGCTGATTGATCTTTTTTTATATCGTCTTATGTATCTTCTAAATCTTCCTGGGCCTGCATTATATGACCCCAACGCGTCAATTTTATTTTTAAATTTTTTAAGAAGCCATTTAATAAACTTTGCTCCCAGCTTTATATTCAGTTTGGCATTAAAAATTTCATGGATTTTAAGTTTTTTGTTTTTTGCCAGCCACCTTGCAGTATCAGGCATTTTTTGCGTAAAGCCGATTGCTCCCGCGCGTGAATGGGCAAATTCATGGAAAAAACTTTCCCCCATGACTACTGCCTTTAAAAGGTTGCGTCCGTTATTATGCCGGAAAAGGTAATTAAAAGCATCGGGAAACATTAAATCTGCAATGTCTGTATAAAGGTTATTTGAAAGCCCGTTTTTATAAAGATAGCTTTTTAGGTGAAGAGCATATTCACAGACCGAAGGTAAACATTTTTTATCAGCAAAATATTTTATTACTGAAAGCAAATTTTTAATTCCTTTATTTTTCAAATACATCATGCTTGCTAACCATGCTCTTCTTCTGTCACCGATTTTTATAAATAAATCAGCTTTGTCAGATTTATACTCAGGCGCATTTTTCATGGCAGTAATAATGTGTTGTAATTTTCCGTTTAGATTAGATTTTTGGCTGATAAGAAACTTTTTTATTTTGTTGTTTAATTTTTTTAATGAATAACCCATATCTTTAAGTTTTATATATGAAAGGTTTGAATAGAAATTAGAAGAACAAACCGCACTTTCTAAATAATATTTTTTTGCTCTAAACAGTTTTCCCTTCCTGAAATATATTTCTGCAACAAGGTTGTTTAAAAAAGCTCTGAATTTTTTATTTTTATTATAATGTAATATATATTTGGCAACGCGGAGAATCTGTGAGTTATTGTATTTATTTATTTTAGCAATATAATAAATATATTTAGGGTTATGAAAATCCGTTTTAGCAAGAATTTTTAAAATATTATAATCAGGTTTTTTGTTTTTAACAGAATAAGCAAAAACGGTTTTTAGAGCGTTTAACCGGTATTTATGTTTTTCTGTAAAAGCAATTTTTCTCATGCCTTGAACATATTCTTTTTTCTTTCCCTCAAAAGACAGGCAGCGTAGAATCATATATTCGGCTTTTTGCTTTAATTCACCGCTCGAGTTAAAAATATCCATATAAAGTTTTTTTATTTCCGTTGAATATCCTTTTCTTAAAAGTATGCTGGCTTTTAAATTTTTTGTTTTATTGTTTGTATTCTTGATTTTATTAATAGAATTGATAGCAAGGCCTATCATATTTGACCTATAAGCAAGATAAGCTATCTGATAGTTTGAAAAATCATCGATGTAAGGTAAGCCCGCTCTTAACCATAATAATACAGATTTTTTGTAAAGTTTCTTGATAGGGTTTTTCAAAAATACGGAAAAATGCTTTATAAAAAGCTTTTTGTTTCGTAAACTTAATGCAGCTTCCGCTTTAAAATAACGGCTTATTTGTAAATTTAACTTATCCTGAGTAGATAGGATTTTGCTAAATAACCTTAGGTTTATCATATATTCATATGCGCGCTTTCTTGCTTTGTAATAATACGTTGAACCCGTATCTACTTTGAGAAAATTTTGATAAGAATCAGAAAGATTTCTGTTTTCGTGATAAGCATCCCCTATTAAATAGTAAATAAAACCTGAGATTAAACTAAGTTTTTTAAGCGCGGCGTAATAATATTTTATCGCCTGCCTGTATTTTTTTAATTCATGATATGCCCAACCGGTTAGTAATTCCCCGTAAGTGTATTTAACACCATTTTGATACATTCTAATAACTGTATTAAAATCTCTAGAATAAAATGCTTTTTGAAACTCGTTGTAATTATATTTTTGTAAAACCGGTTTATAGTTGAATAGATAAACTTTTCTATCCCGGGTATTTCGGCCATATCCGCATTGAGAAAATAAAATAAGAAAGATAAATAGAAAGGGCATTAATATAAATTTTATTGATTTAATATTCCCCTCCGTAAGAAATACTTTGTTTTTAGTATAATAATTATATTTAATATTATTGTCCAGTTTTATATTTACATATAATTAAAACGGCTTTATTAATGAATTCTCTGCAAAATATTACAGAATTTGTATAAAAAATACCACGCCTTATACTATAGACTATATTACTATTGTGTTTGCTTTTTGTAATTTATTAATATATAGTAAATTAGAGAATAATAATTATTAAAAAATTTAATGTCATTTTGTCAGTTATATAATAGTGTGGTGATTTCTCCTCATATTTTATGAAATTATACATAAAATAGTAAATTCTGCCGGAATATTGAAAGGTAAAATGAAATTTAAGCATAAAATACTATACGTAAATAAAACTAAACATTTTATAATTTGTTTAGTTTTAGGTTTACAACAATAAATTGGCACAAAAATTGCATATATATTTATGTAATATTTTGAGAAGGTTTTATGTTAGAGCATAAAAATATTACTTAAATATTATTTAATATGTTAAAGGAGATTGAAATGAAAAAAATTATTTTGAAAACATTTGCAATTCTAACCCTTTCCCTAATGATATTCGTTTCTGCATGCAGCAAAGACGATGGCGGAGGTAGTGTTCCTACAGCTCCTGAAGTTGTAAATAATAGCGGAGGGAATGAATCCGGTTCCGGTGTTTCCGGTAACCCGGATATTACTGTTGAAGAAGGGCGGATTGTATTAACTCTAACAAGCGGCAAAATATCATTGGACGGTGTTTCCGTTCAATTAGCCACTTATGACAGCGAAGCAAAAGAATGGAAACTCGTTGAAGGTATTACCGTAAAAGTATTGGATGAACAGGGTAATGAAATTACAGGTACTATTTATATAGATCCGACAACGGGAAAAGTTTATTTTATTCCGAATGAGGGCTTTGATACAGGAAAGTCTTATACAATCATTGTTGAGATTAACGGTAAACAATATAAAGCTGTATTTGTTCTTGCTGTTGATGATACATGTAAATCTAACTCCATGTTTGCTCCTGTACTTTTAAGAGACAAGTCAACTTATACTGTTAATCAATTAATTTCTAACGGAAAAGCAATTTTCGGATGGGAATTCGGTTCATATTTTAGAATAAAAATGTCAGGATTAGAAGCCGGAGCTAAAGTTTTATTAACTGCATTCGGTGTATATGATATATCCGGACATGAGTGTGAAGTTTATTATCAAAGATGGAAATCAACGGGTAAACCTGTTGAAAATTATGAGTGGAGCGGCACAGCTATTAAAATTGATGAGACAGACTCTTCACTTGACGGGCCAAATGGTGACCCTGATTATTCATTTAAGAAAACATACTTTGTCCTTAAAGTTATGAAAGACGGTGAAGACATTACTTCAACTACTCAGGCAAAAATTATAGTATACTAATAAATACTTATAAATAGGGCTATCTAAAAAGGGTAGCCCTATTATTTTTACATCTCATTTGAATAAAAAATAAACAAAAATATTGAATATATGTTAAATACCGGTGTATTATTATTTTATACTCATTAGAAAATTATTAGGAGAACTTTAATGAAAAAAATTGTAATTTCTATTCTTTTAGTTATTACTTTAACGCCTGTTTTTTCGCAAAGGGTCGAAGATGAAAATACACATGAAAGGCGTTATAGAGCGCTGGGCATTGCTAATTACGCAATGGCATATATGACATATATTTCGATAGGTGTGTTAGGCGATGCTTATGCAAACAGAACGTATAAACCTAATCAACTCGTTGTTTATGCGGGTAAAATAATATCTATACTCAGGTTAACTATAACAGCAGGAGAAAAATTAATCCGTAATGGAGATATTGAGCATGAAAATTTAAAACTTGCAAAGGGGATACTAAAAGCGTATAAGCTTATGCGCACCCAGACCCGTTTTTTAATCAAGTTTGCCCGTACAGGCAATAGGCAAAACGCGGTAAAGTTTGATGAATATAGAAAAAAAGCCTGGAATATTATCTCCAAACTTGAAGGCAAGTAACGGCTAGTATAACAATCATTGATATAACTATTATTCTAATTTTTGCTTTTTTCAAATACTTTGGAAAGAATACCATATAATTCTTTATAGTTAAACGGTTTTCCAAGATATTCATCAAAACCAAGGTTTAAGAATTTATCTTTATCATCATGCAGTGCAAATGCTGTTAAGGCAATTACCGGAATATTATTATTTATTTCTTTTATTCGTTTCATGCATTCAACACCGTCCATTTCCGGTATTTGAATATCTAATAATATTACGTCATAGTCATTGTTCCGCTTAAATTCATTTAATAATTTTAATCCGTCAAAATATCCTTTTATTTTGCCAGCTCCGATAGCATTCAGACTGCTTTCTATTAAATTATAGCTGATTAAATCATCGTCCGCAAATAATACTTTACACTCTTTTAGTTTATACCCTTTGGGTTCATTTTTCTTTAGAATAATAAAATCTGAAATATATTCCATTTTTGGAAGTTCAAAGAAAAACACGCTTCCTTTATTGAGTTTACTTTCCAATCCAATTTTACCGTCAAGTTCATTAATCATACGTTTGACTACACTTAATCCAAGCCCAACTCCCTGATAACTTCTTAAAGTGAGTCTATTATCTACCTGAGTAAAAACATCGAATACCTCATCAAACTTTTCTTTTGGAATTCCTATTCCAGTATCCTTAACTTCAAAATAGTATTTATTTTCATCCTCTTTTATAACAACTTCAATTAATCCGTTCCTGGTGAATTTTAAAGCATTTCCTATTAAATTAAACAAGATCTGTTGCAATCTGAACTGATCACAATAAAATGTTTCATTTCCAATGATTTTTACTGAGGTTTTATTTTCGTTGGTTTTAATTCTATCGCTCAATAATATAAATATATCATTAATCATTGAGCGTACATTGAATTCTTTAAATACAATTTTTTGTTTTTTACCTGATTCTAACCTTGATAGAGCTAATAAATTGTTTAATAATTCGTTTAATCTATGCGAAGATTTACTAACAAGAGTTATATACTTCAATTGCTTCTCAAGGTTGATACTGGTTTTTTCACTAGTCAGGTTTTTTAAAATCAAATCGGAAAATCCTATAATTCCTGATAAAGGAGTTTTTATTTCGTGTGACATTATTGCTAGAAACTCTTCTTTAAGCTTAGTTGCTGCTTCAGCTTTTTCAACGGCAGATTCAAGTTGTTTATTAACCTGTTCCAGTTTTTTTTCTGTATTCTTTTGGTTTGTAATATCAACTCCCATTTCCAAAACAAGCGGAGATCCATCGTTATCAAGAAAGTAGTTATCGTATATTTTAAGGTGAGTCTGCCCATCATCGCTTGTCCATTCCCATTCCTGTAAAGTTTTAGTTTCAAATACTGTAAAAGTGGGGCATGGCTCACAGGGTTTTTTCCGTCCCTGGAGAGCTTCATAACAGGGGCGTCCTTTAGGATCACCAAAAAGTTTATAAAATTTGCTATTGCCCCAGCGGATGGAATAATCCGGAGCTTGAAGATACACCCAAACGGGAATAGCTTCAAGAACTGCGAAAAGTCTTTTTCTTTCAAATTCCAGAGCTTTTTCAGTTTCCTTATTTCTAATTTCAAGTGCTGTTAATCTGTTAATTTTTTCCCGCATCTCATTTAGTTCTAATATAAGTTGTGCTTTAGTCTTTTTTTCATCTTTCATTTAATAATCCATTAGAATTTTATTTGCAGGTTAATTAATATAAAAATTCAACTAGGACTTTATATAATTCTTTATAGTTAAACGGTTTTCCAAGATATTCATCAAAACCAAGGTTTAAGAATTTATCTTTATCATCATGCATTGCAAATGCTGTTAAAGCAATTACCGGAATATTATTATTTATTTTTTTTATTCGTTTCATGCACTCTACACCGTCCATTGCAGGCATTTGTATGTCAACAATAATTACGTTATAATCCTGATCATTTTTAAATTGATTTAATAATTTAATTCCGTCATAATATCCGTCTTTTTTTACTGCTCCGATAGCGCTCAGGCTGCTTTTCAATACATTATGGTTTATTAAATCATCTTCCGCGAATAAAACTTTTAAATCCTGTATTATATAATTTGATTTTCTTTTCCGCGTATCCTTTTTTATAGATTTAACAGTTTCGGAAGCCGGAGCTTTTGGAATTTCAAAATAAAAAACGCTTCCAATATTTAGTTTGCTTTCAACCCCAATTTTACCACCAAGTTCATTTACCATTCTTTTAACAACGCTTAAGCCTAAACCAACTCCCTGATAATCGCGTAAGGTTGTTCTATTGTCCACCTGAGTAAATATATCGAAGATTTCATTAAATTTTTCTTTTGCAATTCCTATTCCAGTATCTTTGATTTCAAAATAATACTTTTCATCATCCTGTTTTATTTTAATTTTCACATTTCCGTTTTTAGTAAATTTAGTGGCATTGCCGATAAGGTTGAATAAAATTTGCTGCAGCCTGAATTGATCGCAACGGATTACATCCTGCATTTTTAGAATTACTGTAGTTTCTATGTTATTATTTTTTATTCTTTCATTCAATAATATGAAAATGTCATTAATCATTGCCCTGACATCGAATTCTTTATAATTAATTGCATGTTTCTTTCCTGCCTCAATGGTTGATAAAGCAAGAAGATTATTTAATAATTCGTTGAGCCTGTGAGAAGCTTTACTAACAAAATTTATAAATTTGAGGTGTTTTTCATCAGCAGGGCTTTTTTGTTTTTTTTCCAGATCACTCAGGATTAAATCTGTAAACCCAATAATACCGGATAACGGTGTGCGGATTTCGTGAGACATGATAGCGAGTAATTCCTGTTTAAGCTTATTCGCGGCTTCGGCTTTTTCAAGCGCTGTTTCCAATTGCCGGTTTACATCCTCAAGTTCAATTTTCGTGACTTCTAATTCTTCATAAGATGCTTCCAAACTTTCATAAGCATTTTGTTCGTTTTCAAGAGAAATCTCAAGCCCTCTTATTAACTCCTGGCGTTCCCTTTCCTGTTTTTTTCTTTCACGGATATCACGTGCAACGGACAGAATGTAATCTTCATTCATTATATTAAAAACAAGGGAATTTACTTCAAAAGGTATTTCCTCTCCGCTTTTTGATACATAATTTGTATACCATCTGAGATGGCCTTTTTTCAATAATTCCTTAATTTTTTCTTTGTATGCTTTTAACTGCTCTAATGAATATATATCCTTGGATGACATTCTCATAAACTCTTCTTTTGAATAACCCAATAATTTGCACGCTACTTCATTAACTTCTAGAAATTTTGAAAATTTATTTTTTACAGGAATTTTATAGAAATACATTGCGTCATTCGCGTTGTTGAAAATCTCCCTGAATTTTTTCTCACTTTGTTTAATTAAAAATTCAGCTTGCTTTCTCGCTGTTATATCTCTCCATACAACGTGAATTAATTTATTTCCTTTTAGTTTAACTAAAGTAAGGGTAACTTCAACGGGAAATTCTTTCCCGCTTTTTTTCTTATGTATCCATTCAAACCGGATATTACCGTTTTTTATTGCAGTGTTTATTAATTTTTTTGCTTTTTCTATAGATTTTTGTCCATCCGGTTGAAATTCGGGGGAAAGATCCCACGGTGTTGACAATATTAACTCTTCTTTACTATCCATTTCTAGAATTTTTACAGCCCGGATATTGCAGTCAAGATATTTTTCTTCATCCTGTATAAGCATTGGATCATTCGCGCTTTCAAATAATATCCGGTATCTTTCTTCACTTTCTTTTAAAGCTTCTTCGGTTTTCTTTTTTTCTGTTATATCTCTGACTACGGCCATAAACAAAGTTCTGTTTCCAATTTCAAACATATTTAAGGCTACATCTGTATATAAAATATTCCCCTTTGAAGTTGTATGTATCCATTCTATAGATTGAGGAATACCTTTTTTAGCATTCATAAATATTTTTTTAGCTTTTTCTTCGGAATTTTTACCGTCAGCTTGTTTTTCAGGAGACAGTTCCCATGGGGTTTTTCCAATAATATCCTGTTTATTTTTGTAATCAAACATTTTTAACGCCATAGAATTGCAGTCAATATATTTATTTGATTCCAATATATATATTACGTCATTAGCCGTTTCAAATAAAGTCCTGTATTGTTCCTCACTTTGTTTAAGTGCATTTTCCACTTTTTTTCTCTTTGTAATATCCCGCCAAGCAACGTGAATTATTTTTTTCCCTTTTATTATAATTGCAGTTAGAGTAACTTCAACAGGGAATTCTTCTCCGCTTTTTTTCTTATATGTCCATTCAATCCTTGTGCTGCCTTTGGTTAATGCAATTTCTTTACATTTTTTTATTTGTTCAAGAGAATTTTTTCCATCCGGTTGGAACTCCGGTGAAATATCTAAAGGGCCTAATTTTAATAATTCTTCTTTGCTATCCATTTCAAGGATTTCTACTGCTCGTGAGTTGCAGTCGATAAATCTAAAATCATCGGCAATAAGCATTGGATCATTTGTATCCCGGAATAAAATACGGTAACGTTCTTCGCTTTCTTTTAGAGCTTGAAAAAGTAGAAGCATATTTAACGCATCCCCTATTTTTTCGCTGATTTCATTAAAAAGATTTATTTCTTCTTGAGTCCAAATTCTTTTATGAGAACATTGATGAATTCCAAACTGCCATGGTTTTCCCGTTTTGGGATAAACAGCTTTAATTAAATTAGAGCAGATATAATAT
>CALGPD010000015.1 GCA_937960625.1 uncultured Spirochaetia bacterium
TTACATAATAATCAACTAAAAACGTGAATTGACTTATGAAAAAGACGTTTTTATTTTTTTTTATGGCAAATTTAATAGAGTTGAAATAATTTTTGTAATATTGTATTTTTACATGGAAATTAAAAGCGGGGAAAAGTAATGCCGAAATATGATAGAGGAAAAATTTCGTTAATATCTTGCGGATCGGGAATGCCGCTTGCTAAAAGAATTGCTAAACACATTAGAGCTATATATGATGCTCAGAATATTGACTATGATGATGAAAATTTTCCAATCATAGATTCTGAAGAAGTTTTTTTCTCAAACGGAGAAATTAAAACCATAATTCAAGAACATATCCGGGGAGATGATGTTTATATTATTCAATCTGTAGATGACCCTTTATCAAATTTAACCGTAAATGATAACTTTATGGCATTAATTACAGCTGTTGATGCAGCCCATCAATCCGATGCGGAAAGTATTACCGCAGTAATCCCTCAATACCCTTATTCCCGTCAGGAAAGAAGAAAAGCAAGAGAAGGTATAACAGCAAAACGTGTTGCAGAGTTTCTAGAACTTGTCGGAGCACGCAGGGCTTTAACTTTGGATGTGCATGCCGAAGCAATCGGTGGTTTTTTTACCCAGGCTAAACTTGAGAACTTTCATGCATCCGCAGAAATAATTCATTACGTTCAAACCAATCATGGAGAAGATAAAGATTTCGTTATAATTGCTCCTGATGTGGGTTCAGCGGAAAGAGCAAGGTTTTATGCTAAAAAGTTCCAGCATGAAATGGCAATTATTGATAAAGCGCGTAATTATGCAAAACACGGTGAAATTGAATCAATGAGATTAATCGGAGATGTTAAAGGGCGCAACGTTTTCGTTGTTGATGATATGATTGCCACAGGCGGTACAATTTTAAACGCGAGCCGTGTATTAAAAGATGAAGGCGCAAAAGATATTACATTAGCGTGTACATTTCCGTTTTTTAACGGTAATGCTGTTGAAAAATTTGATCAGGCTTATAAAGACGGTATAATAAAAAAAGTAATCGGAACTGATGCTGTTTTCCGCGGCCCAGAGTTCATAGAGAAATATCCCTGGTATGAGGAAGTATCTATTGCTCCGCTTCTTGCTCACGTTATTTTTAGAATCAATCATAAGTTAAGCTTGTCAGCAATTTTAGATACGGATACTCCTGTAAGCCAGTTATAAAATATTATAATTTATTAAGGGGTGTATATATGAAAAAAATTCTAATTATTTTACTTTTTATTTTAGTCTATTCTTGTTCTTCTGAAAAACCTAATTCAGTACAGGGTAATGCTCCTGTTTTAAGTTTTTATCTAGCGGCAGAAAAAGGGGAGCAGGGTATCATGTTTAAGCATTTATCACCCGGCCGTAAAATGAGTGTTAAACTAAAAAATACTCCTGAACTCGTTTTGTTTAAAAACAATATTAAGCAGTCTGATTTCTCAAAAAAATCCTTTGGTTTAGCTATCAAGTTTAATTTAGACAATAAATCAGCAAATAAGTTTTCTATGATAACCATGAAAAATATTAACAAAAAACTTTTCGTTGTTTTTAATAATACCGTTATTGTCGGTCCGGTTATTAGAGAACAAATTAAAGACGGAAAAATAATGATTAGCCTGGCAAATAGTGATATTAAGGTATACGAAAAACTTAAACAAATTTTGAAATAATTAGAATTGGTTTATAAATAGAATAAAGATTTTTTTTATTTAATAGAATAAAGCGAGATTAATAGAAAATTGGAGTTAACTATGTCATAGTGAATGTTCGTTGATATATTATGATTTGTTTTACCAATTTTTATTGTAATGAATTTTTTCTCCTTATCCTTCTTAATTATCCCCATTAATTTCATTTTGATTTTTAAATTATTAATCAGGTTTAAAATTCGCGCATAATCCTGTTTTAGTTTTTTCTTTTCCTCTGCTGCTAAATGCATTACTCTGCCCATGTCCCTTTGATAAACTTTTTTAGTTATTTTTCCTTCTCGTAGTAAAGTAATTAATGAGTTTTTTCTTACTGATGGGTTTTGCATACAGATTTTCCAGAGATTATTAAAACTTTTTTTCTTGAATGCAATAAAGACTTTATTTGCTAAACTTGTTTCTGATGATGGGAAAGAAGAACAACGTATTATTACAAATGAAATAATTAATATTGGTATTAATCTTAAAAATTTTGATGTTCTAACCGCCATATAAAAAATATATAAATTTTTAACTAAATAGAGAATAGAGTAATGGAAAATATTTTATTAACGGCCTGTTATATACCTTGCAATTGCGCGTTTTTTAGTAAAATTTAAATGTTTATATCCAAAAATAATAAAACCGGAACTCCCGGGAAGTGTATTGCTAATGCGCATAGCTTTAAGTATTTCAGAAGGCTTAATGTTAAAACCCTGTAAAATGGGCAAAATGTTTTTACTATGGTTTTTACGCACAAAATACCTTAGCGTTTTTTCAAACCATTGTATATTATTGCCTAGCATTTTATGATATAACATTGGAGAAATAAAATCAGCGGGTTTTCTTATTAAATCAATATCCTGAGCCGCAATGGTTTTTATAGCCCCAAGGTAATCATCATTATTCCAGGGAATCATAAATACACCGAGTTTAATTTTTCTATTGTTTGCCTTGATTATTTTTTTTACCTGACTTATAAAACCGGATATTATTTTGCATTTAAATTTTGTCCAATCTTTGCGGTGATTTGAATAAATCCATCGGCAAACAAGGCGTGTTTTTTTTAAGGGGAAAGGTATGGTTTTATTTATATATTTTTGAAACTGTTTTAGTGTATGCACATCAAAACTTGAATCTGCCAGCAATTTATTTTTTGGTTCCCAGTGAACAGGATACCTTATAAAATCAAGAGCAATTCCGTCAATTTTATAGCCTTTTATAATATATCTAAGTTTCCGTAATTGAAGGTTTCTATACCATCTGACACCGGGGTTAATACCACGGTACCATGATATTTTCGGCAGCGGGTGGCCGTTTTTATCAATTGCATGTAAACCCGGATATACTTTTAGCATATGCCGGTTAAAAAAAACAGGGAAACTTATATAGACCTTGTAACGTCTCTTCTTAAAAAAAACCGCTGCTTTATAATCAGTTTTGATAAAAACGGTATTTATTCCCATTCTTTTTAATACTTTATGCGCTTTACGATTTGCAGGGGGATTATATATGGCGTATATTTTTTGAGCAGTTTTTGTATGGTTTTTTAAAGCGAATGATAAAATTATTATGAATATTAAAACGGATTTTTTCATGAGTACAGTTTTTCATTAACCATTTTTTCTGAAATTTTTATTTTAGATTTTTCCGGCATATCCGGAGCTTCAAACATTATATCTTCCATTATTATTTCCATTATGCTTCTTAAGGCTCGGGCACCGAGTTTTTCTTTTGCCGCAAAATGCGCCACAGCATTAAGAGCTTTATCTTCAAATTCTACTGTTTTATTGTCAAGGTAGAGCAGGGTTGAGTATTCATTAATCAGAGAATCTGGCGGTTCTTCAAGTATACGCCTAAGTTCGTCTTCGTTTAGCTCGTTTAATGTAATTTTAACAGGCAGCCTTCCTAAAAGTTCGGGAATTATACCGTATTTTTTTAACTTTTCCGTTCCCGTTGTACCTTCTAGTTCCAGCCGGTTGCTTTTTTGTTTTTCAAAACCTACTTTTGCGTTTTTAAACTCTTCGTTAATTCCTTCAAATGCTCCGGCACAAATGAAAAGTATATTCGTTGTATCTATTTCTATGAAATCGTGTTTATTCCAATGCTGAGTGACATTATAAGGAACGTAGATTTTGTTAGCCTCAAGCATTTTAAGTAATGCCTGCTGAACACCTTCTCCGCCTATGTCCCTGCCTGCTGCGCCGGTACGCATCGAATCTTTACGTCGCGCAAGTTTGTCTATCTCATCAATAAAAACGATTCCCGTTTCGGTTTTTTCCGCCGAGAAACCGCTTTTATTCAGCATTTCGCCGATCATAACTTCAACGTCCTTGCCGTAGTATCCGGCTTCTGTATATTCCGTTGCATCACTTAATGTTAAATTTATATCAAGAACGTTTGCCAGATTTCTTGCTATATGCGTTTTTCCGCATCCGGTAGGCCCTATCATTAATACGTTGGATTTTTTTATTATTGTCTTTCCGTATTTTAAATAATATTCACATCGTTTTAAATGATTATACGCCGCAATGGAAATAGTTTTTTTTGCCCTGTCCTGTCCTATAACGTATTTATCAAGATGTTCATAAATTTCTCTGGGTTTTTTAATTCTAATTGGAGCAGGGTTGATGTGTTCCTGATTGATTTTTTTCATTGGTAACCCTTCAAATAAATCTCTTACAAACTTATTATTCATATTAAATATAACGGATAATGAGCATATATTTCTTTAATTAATAAGTCATTTTATGAAGTTTATTTAATTTTTCATTCGCCTTAATATTAAAAAAATACATGACTAATTTCAACTAATAAAAAAAAGCCGCTATATATCAGCGGCTTAAAGTTATAAATATTAATACTGTCTTATGTTTTACCTCTGTCCTGACGGAGTAGTCGTTCTCCTGTTTCTATTAGCCGGAGTGGCAGTAGTATTATTGGTGTTGGTTCGTTGTCTGTTCTGTGCAGGAGTAGTCGGTTGATTGTTGTTGCCCGCATTATTTGTATTAGTTCTTGTATTTGTATTAGTTCTGTTATTTGT
>CALGPD010000016.1 GCA_937960625.1 uncultured Spirochaetia bacterium
ACTTATAGTGGTAAACAAAGCACCGAATAACGCGTATTTTCTAGGCGGCATATAATCAGGAGTATGCCAGTAAATGAAATAATAGAATGCGGTGTATGCCGCAAGAGGAATTGAGAGTATTAATAAAGAAATAAGCCAGCGTAAAATTCTAGGCATATGGCCGATGATACCCTCAAGCACACCAAAATAGTTAAAAGCAATACTTGTAAAAGTAGCTCCCAGGGCAATTAGAATAACGTATACAATAATATACATGAACTGATGGAGGACATTTCTCAAAAACCTGAAAATATTACCTCTTATTGTTTTAGGGCGGCGGGGGTTTTCACCGATTATTTTTCTAACGGCAAAAAGTAACTCACGTAAATATTTTCTCGTTAAAAATAAAAACAGAAAAAAACCGAGTACAGCTGTAAGTAAACTCGTTTCTCTAATACGCATTATGTTTTTAGCCACGATTTGCTGAATTTCCGGATGAAAATAGGTAAATGATTTTAGAACTTTTTGAAATACAATTTTATTACCAAGAATACGCCCAAGTATATAAAAAACAAGCATCATAAGAGGTATTATGGTTAAAAGTTGATAAAAGGCAAGGCCTGCTGCTTTTACGGTAACATCATCCCTTAAATAGTTTAAAATAGCTTCATGTATAAAATGACATGCTTTTTTTATAAAATTTTTTATCAATCTGTAATCTTTTTTAACTTCATCAGTTACTTTATGTAGTTCCATTTTTTAATCTATATTGTATTCCGGTCTAAAATTCTAACTTAGTAATAATAATAAAAGTAAATATGAACCCAAAATTTATTATGATTTAAAACTGTCTTGAAATTTGACATAAATTCATATACAAAAGCCCATATATTTTAGAAAATAATATTAAATATAACTTACTATTATCCGTTTTTCTTACTATGATTAAAGTATATTAGTGAATTCAATTATTCTCATAGGAGCGAAAATGGACATTTCAAAACAGGAAATACTGGACTATCTGAATAAACCTTTTTTTCAGAGCGTATTGGAACGGGCTGAAAAAGGCGAAGAAAAAATGAAAAGCTATGTTGCCGAAATAATAGAAACGTTTAAAACCCAAGCAGGTATTCAGGAAAACAACGCGATGGTGTTTCATTATATATTAAGTTTATTATTCTCGTCTATGACAGAAATAGAACATTTAAAAGAAATAATAGCGGGACTGGTTAACAAGGAATTGTAAATTTAGATTAGTAAACGGTGGAAACTTGAAGATAATAAAAGAAACGAATAAAATACAAAAGCTTAGAAAACTTTTACTTACAGAAGATAATAAATTAAACAAAAAAGCAGATGCTGATAAAATTGTAAAACTTTTAAATCTGCTTGAAAATGAGGGGAACAATAAACATGAACTTGATATAATGTCAGCTATTGTTAATTATAGCCCGGCTAATATTCTTATAACTGATATTAATGGTACAATAGAATACGTTAATCCGGCTTTTACAAAACAAACCGGGTATACCAAAGAAGAGGTTACCGGAAAAAATATAAATATTTTAAAATCTGAAAAAACTCCTGATAATACTTTTAAGTCCTTATGGACAAAAGTTATGAGAGGCGAAACATGGCAGGGTGAGTTTATTAATAAAAGAAAAAACGGAGATGAATACTGGGAACTCGCTAATATTTCTCCTGTAAATGATGAAAATGGTAATATTTTATTTATTATTGCGATTAAAGAAGATATAACGGAACGTAAACAAGCTGAAATAAAATTGGAGCAAACAAAAAAGGAACTGGAAAAAGCAATTTCTTCCAAAGATAAATTTTTTTCAATAATTGCCCATGACCTCCGTTCTCCGTTTAACGCGTTATTAGGATACCTTGAACTTCTTATTAATGAAGGAAATAGATATAGCCCTGAAGAAAAAGAAAACTTTATAAAAAACGTATTTCAAAGCGCTGTTAATACATTTAAACTGCTGGAGAATCTTTTAA
>CALGPD010000017.1 GCA_937960625.1 uncultured Spirochaetia bacterium
GGGTAGTGATTTCTATTTTACATTGCCCGCATCGTTAAAAACGTAATTTTCTGTGAATAATAATAAATAGCTATTCTATATATTGATTTAACTCAATAATTAAGTAAATTTGATAATCCAAAAAAATATATGTAAAATTAATTCTAAGGAAATGAAGTGATAAAAAATATAGAGATACCGGTTAAACTCCCGATTAAATATACGCATTGTTCGATCATCTTAGATGAACCCTTAACAATTATTGACCCGGGTGTTAAAGGACAGCAAACCATTGATATAATCTCAGACGAATTAAAAAAACACGGACGTTCAATCGAACAGGTTGAGCGCGTCTTATTAACTCACGGGCATATTGATCATTTCGGCGCTTGCGAGGATATAAGAAAAATAAGCGGGGCAACTGTTTTTGTTCATAAAAATGATTTTGAAAAATCCTCAAAAACCGAAGAAAAGGACGGGAATTTTTCAACAACGTATAAAAATACATTGTTAGAATACGGGTGTCCGGAAAGCGGTTTAACCGGAATTGATAATTTTTTAACTTATATACTTCCTTTGTATGACCCTTTAACTCAAGCCGAACATTACAGCAAGGATATAATTGATTTTAAAAATATAAATTTATCTGTGATTGAAACTCCGGGCCATACTTCAGGCAGTGTTTGTTTTTACGAGCAGGAAAGCAAAACTTTAATCAGCGGAGATACATTGATAAAAGAAATTTCCCCTAATCCGGTAATGGAGTTTTTAGAAAACGGCGAGCGTTTTCATTCCGTGCAGTCTTTCAGGGATTCAATGGAAAAATTGAGTAAATATGAGTATTCAAAAATAATTGCGGGCCACGGTGATAATATAACAGACTTTGATAAAGTTTATGAAAACTACAAACTGGAATGGGCTAAAATTGAAAATACATTTCTAAAATGTATTGAGAAAAGAAAAATCATGAGCGCGTATGAAATGATGATTGAAGTGTATGGTGAACTGGAAGAGTTTGAAGTGTTTTTCGGCATGTCTGAAATGATAGGATATTTTGATTTTTTTGAAACAAAGGGAACTATAAAATACATAGAAGAAAACGGCATAATCAAAGGAGAATATATAGGTTCCTGATAAATCTTTTACATCTCTCTTAGCCTTTTTTTAGATAAAGCATAAGAAAACGGTTTTTCTCCCACATTCATTTCATCCGGTAAAGTACCGCACATTTTATAGAATTTTTTCGCGCTTTTTTTATCAGCTTTTTTTTCAGCCAGCCTTCCTAAAATATAAAACAAATAGTTTTCATCTTCTTTGGAATCCATGCCTTTTTTATAATCCGGTAATACTTTGTTATACAGAAAATTATAAGCAACATCAGCAGGCATTCTCTTAAAAAGTAAATCAAGAGCCATGCGGGAATAAAACGTTTCGCTTTTATTTCCCCTAATACCGTGAAATTTTCTGGTATTAATTAAAATATCATAAATTACGTTTAATGCATTGGTCGACATATTCATATTAAAATACATTTTGGCTAGATAAAAATTAACATGGGATTTTAAATGAAAATACGGAAAGGCATAGTTAACGCGTTTTCTGTATTTTTTCTCTCTGAAATACGCGGATAAGCCAGCAATATCTATTGCCGTTTTATTTGAAACCGGTGTTTTTGACAGATCAAAAAGTTTTACGTTGCCGTGCTCAATGGCTAGTGTTAATAACCCTTCAAGAATTTTTTCAGCCGCCTCATAATCATTTAGTTCGTTTGCGTAGATTTTAAAAGCTGCCATTTTAATACCCACACCGATATACGATACTCTTAACTCTTCAGGTATCTCATCCATTGCGCTTTCAAGTAGAATTAAGGCTTTTCTATATTCTTTTTTATTAATTGCGTTATTGGCTTTAAAAAGTTTTTTATAGATAATTTTACGCCTATTAATAAGCCCGGTATATTTTTCATACTCCCGGAGGTCAACGCGTTTAATTGAAATTTCGGAAATAGCAAAACCTTTATGAGAATTTCCCTTATGAATATCTTTGATTTTAATTTTCAGGTATCTTGTATCAAAAAGCCCAAGTGTCTGAAACTCAAGATTCATATCACTTAGAAAAACTTTTTTAGGTTTTTCACCTTCTTCTGTAATTATAAGTTTTTTTAACCTTCCGAATTTTTTATACCCTGTCAAACTCTTTGCGTATCCGTTTATGAGTTTAATCTCAAACTTCATTCTAGACGGTAATAATATCTCTATTGTTTCCCCGCCCTTAAATGAAGAAGAGAGAAAATAAGTTCCGGTTTGATTATCAAACATTGCTCCCGGCGCATTTATAAGTTCATTGCCGATTATTCTAAGGTCTTGAAAAGGCATGTTTATTCCAACTTTTCCTAAACCTTCCACGTGAATAAGTTTAACGGGTTTTAGCGGTTTTAAGCTAACGTGTTTTTTTTCAATAAAATAAAACTTTGTACCTATATAATTTACTTTATAAAATTTTTTAAGTTCTTCAAGTATCAATAAACGTGTTCCCGGAGTAGGAGTGAAACGCGTTGGTATTAACACATTCCCGTCTGCATATCTTAATATACCTTTTGATATTACTGTTCCAATTTTATACTTGTTTTTTAAAATATAGTTTTTACGTATCCATCCTGAAATTTTAAGCCTAGGGCTGTATACTAGGTAATGATTTAGGCTTTTTTTCTTAACAATAATTTGTTCCCCGCGGAATAATTTTTTATTCGATACTGCTGCTTCTTCTTTTGTAGTTCTGAAAAGAAATGCTTTATTCATTAATACAATAGGTTTTTGTTTTATTTCTTTTTTACATGAAAATAAAGACAATAGTAAAAAGACAGATAATATGGATATTCTTATTTTATGCATTACAATCTCCTGTAATACTGCTTTAATTTTAAAGCATCATACTCCTGAACCGGGGATTCACAAATAACTATTCCTTTTAAATCAAAGTACCTGAACACCTGCAATAATTCCTGCCAGTTAAAATTTGATTCTTCAAGGGGCAAATGCTTTAACTCTCCTCTTGGCCCGTAATCTATTCCGCTTACATGGAAATAAACATTCTCGCCGTAATCCGGGAGCTTCTTATATATCTTTTCGATGATTTTTGCAAAACCTTTATAAGAATTTATTTTACCTAGTGAACGGGAGTAAACATGAGCAAAATCAACACAAATTCCAATACCGGGCAGGTCGCTGGCAAGGCGCAGAAGTTCGGAAATAGTACCGAAAGCTGAAAGTTTACCCGTTGTTTCCGGACAAAGTTTAATTCCAACCTGGCTTTGTTCTAAAATTTCATGCATGCTTTTTAAAACGTTATCATAGCACTTAACTTCATCATCGTGATAAAAAGCAGGATGAAAAGTAACCCTGTCTGCTCCGCAAGCTTTGCCAACTATACTTGATTTTACAATGCGTTCAATACTTTTTTTGCGTTTTTCTTCTTCCTTTGAATTAAGATTAACGTAATAAGGGGCATGTACGCTTAAACGAACCGAGTTTTCAAGGGAAGCCTGATTTACTTTTTCAGCAGACTGGGCTCCCATTCTGACACCGTATACAAATTCAATTTCCATGCAGTCAAGGTCAAGTTCGGCAACTCTTTTTATTCCATGAACGGTGGAACTTTTTTTTGAACTGGCAGGCACCCCTGCTGTGCCGAAATGTAGTTTATCCATAAATATTAATATAAGCTTAGTGTCAATGTATGACCACATTTTTGTATTTATTCGTTTATTGAATAAATATGAACAGCGCCGAAGTTAATAATAATCTGATATACAACCCATAGAATAGCTAATGTTGTACCGTAAGTTATCGCGCTGAAATCATTCAGAGTTGATGATACATCAACGCATGTAAACCATAATATAGCAGGCGCAAAACCGGAAAGCAATGTCCCGCAAAATTGAATAAAAGTACTATTCTTTTTCTCAAGAACATACAAATGAATAATTACTGCTCCTAAAAGCAGTAAAGGCAATAAAAGGATAAAACCCGCAAATACGTTGTGCTTGAATTGTTTAAGTATTGTTATTATAGGAATTGTTCTTTCGCTTGAAAAAGTAGGTACTATGTAAATTAGAAATATAATGCCGGATGATGCTAATAAAACATAAGAGGAAATTTTCGTTACTTTATATTTATGCATAACGTATAATGCGCTGGAGGCAACGAGTATAACAAAAAATGAAAATAAAAGGCGCATGTTGAATATTAAAATAGATTTATAAATGATTTCAAACCGGGGGCTGGATAAAACGAAAAAGAGTAAAGAGAGTATACCTGCAGCTGCACAGGCAAATAGCAGATTGAATTTGTCTTCGTTGCTTTTTTTATACTTAAAATGGATATATAATAAGAAACCTGCTGAAAATATTGCGGTTAAAAACAGGATTACGTTGGGAAGTATTAACTTTAGTTGAAAAATAAATTTAAGTTTTCCGTTTATTTTATTAAACGGCATTGTAAATATTAAAAGAATTATTATTGCAAGAATAAGTAATGTATATTTCCTTTCTTTGAAGAAATTTGCTAATAGTTTAGTTTTTAATGTAGATAACTTTTTAAAGGGTTCTATATTTTTTTTATCTTCAGAAACAATTGATTTTAATTCCTGATTAATTTCCTGATAAAGTTTTTTTACTTTTTTAGTTTTTTGTTTTGGCTCGCTTAAAATGGTTTTTTCAAATTCTTTTTTTTCTTTTACCTGCTCTCTTTTAGTGGCTTCTTTGGGGGTACGGCCAAAAACTGTTTTTTTTTTGTGCGTGAATAATCATTAACCTGTGGATTATATCCGGTATAGGTTGTCGGGATAATGTGATAATATCCTGCCATCCGGCTCAGGAAGAAAGTATATAAGAAACCTTGATTGAAAAAGTATGAAAAAACAGATAATTGAATTAAAAGATAACCTATGTGAGGGAATAAAATTGCTTTTGTCTTTAATCCCGCGTAAAACATGCTGAAGAAGATTAAAACCGGAAAGAATATTAAAAATCCCGTTCCAACTATATTTGCCAAACCTGTGAATTTTGCAGGCTTAAAAAATAGGAATACTGAAAGAAAAACGAAAAATACCGGCAGCAGCATGTAGATTTTTAATACGCCTGATGTAAATCCCGATGATTTTAATCCGCCTGCTAAATCTTTTAATAAAACTCTGGATTTTAATCCTGTTAAAATAATACGTTTATACTCAATGAACGGGTAAAGGTACATAAACATAACAATAAAAATGAGTATTCCAAGTGTAATTACTGCTATACGGTTTTCTGGATTTTTTGAAATAAATTTTGCGACAGTTCCAGTGAATACAAATAATACAGCCAGATAAAACAAAGATTTTTTATAGATTAAGAATGAAGAAAAAGTAGAATGAAAAGTCATATCCTTGTTTAAAGACACAACGAGCAAAGCAATTCCCAAAGCTCCCAGTAATAATAAAGCAGGAGAGCGGTTATACATATTTAATGAAGGTATCACGGAAATTATTAGAATAATTACACCGGATAGAATTACTCCCCAAACCGGTATAGCATTCGCTCCTTTGCTTAAGAAATGCCATGACGTTATCACTTTGCCTTGAATGAAAAGCGGAATAAAAAGTGAAAGAATAATTAAGAATGAAAAAATAATACCCGGATTATAAATTCCTTTTCTCCCCGGTTCGTCTCCTTTTCTATAACGTTCAATTAAAGGCGGCCGGGTTTTGGGTTTGTTTGTTTCTTCCTGATTTTCAAAGTATACAGGGT
The DNA here is from genome assembly GCA_937960625.1 of uncultured Spirochaetia bacterium. Classification (GTDB taxonomy): domain Bacteria; phylum Spirochaetota; class CALGPD01; order CALGPD01; family CALGPD01; genus CALGPD01. Next base: position 5,762 of record CALGPD010000017.1, read on the forward strand.
CAACCACACTTTTTTTATTATCAATTAATTCTACGGGTTTTTTTTCTACACTTTCTTCAGGGAATGTTTTTGTTTGTTCCTGTTTAAAAGACTGTTGGCTAATTGTTTCAGTTTTACGGATATCATCCTGCTTTTTGTCTGTAGTTTCAGTTTCAACAATTTTTATTTCTCTAGCTGTTTTAGCAGGAGGAATATCATAGGATTTTTCCCGCCCCGTCTCTACAATACTTTTAGGTGCATTTTGATCTTGAATATTGTTTTGTTTTTCTTTTATAATATCAGGTGTTTGTTTAATATCTGGAATTTGCTCTTTGCTTAGTTCGGGTTTTGATAAAATTTGTTCGCAGAGTTTTAGAATATCATTTTTCGTATTGATTTCAATTTTTTCGTTATTAATATGAAAATTTATTTGTTTATTATTTTGTATGCAGGTTGAATATTGATTAATTAAAAACCCGATACCGCTTGAATCCATAAAGGTTAAACCGGTTAAATCAAAATTTATACCGTTAAAGCTTTTTAGGTTTTTTGCTAGAAAGTCTTCAAGGGTAAAAATGTCCTCGGCGTTAAGTTCGCCCTTTAATTTTAGGGATAGTAATTTATTTTTATTTTTCATTTATTTAACTGGCTACCTTTATCTATATTATATATTGTCGAGGTGATTTAATAATAATGAAGAAAAAAAATCTTGACAAAGCTAGTTTTTTTTATATTTAATATAGAGTAACTAAAAAAAAATGGATTATACATGGCACAAGGCGATATTATTGTAAATAAAGGTGATGAAGCTGATAAAGCTTTTATGCTTAGTATAGGTAAAATTGTTTATCAACCTTCTGAAGATGCTACTTTTGTTTTTCAGGGAAAAAACATGATTATTGGCGCATCAGAGTTAGTACTTGAAAAAGAAGACAACGAAGTTAAAAAACGGCACATGACTATCAAAGAAGGTGATTTTTGTACTATAAAATCCATCCCTAAAAAGACTTTATTGAACAGATTAGAAAGTTATAATATTGGATTTAACGTTGCTAAAAGCATCGCCAGTAATCTAGTTAACCTTCATACTGTTGTAAATAAGAAAAATGAAAAGTTAAGTAAGCATGAAAAGATTGCAAGGGATTTATGTAAGACTTTTGCAACAACCGTATTTAAACTTGAGAATGCCATAGACAAACATGAAGCATCATTCCTTGAAAATCTTGTTAAAGACATGAAAGATACTGTGACTTTCAATTACGGTTTAACCTTAATAGACCAGTCTGCTCAGGCAAAATTTGAAACTGATAATGCAAGTTTGAATAAATTCAAAAGAAATTATCCTCCCGGTTCTGTAATCGTACAGGAAGGCGATGAGGCTGAAGAAATGTATATCCTGTCTGAAGGAACAATAGGCGTATACATTCATGATAAACAAATTGACACTATTAAAGAAAAAGGCCAGATCATTGGTGAAATGGGATTTATTTTAAATCAGCCTAGAACTGCAACATTGAAGGCTGATGATTCTGTTTATTTAATCGTTGTTGATAAACCCCGTATAAAAAGTTTTTTTGAACAAAACCCTTCAGTATTCATTCAGATGGTAACCACTTTAGCAAGACGTGAAGAATATTTGACTAATTTAATAAGCGAGATTGACCAGTTAATCCATGATGCCGCGCCCGCTCTTGAAATGGAACAACAACAGCTTGAAAATTATAAGAGTGACCTCGTGGCATTAAAAGAAAAACTTGACAATATTATTCTTCAGCGCCGCACTGCATGGATTGTTGATATTTTTGAAAAGTATAATGAAGATATTAAAAAATTAGGTTTATTGGATTAATTTATTTAAAAGTATTAAATTATAGTAATACTGAAATTCCGGAGGGAAATATGAAAATCAAACATTTATTAATACTGGCAGTTACAATCTTTTTATTAATTTCTTGTGGGTCTACTGAGATTTCACGTTCGCATTTTAAATCGTCTATTCATGGTAAAAAGAAGATTGCTTTGGTTAATGTTAATGTAAATACAAAATATACAGAGGCTTCTACAAGGCGTAATATTACTGCTGAATATGAAATAATTTTAAAACAAAACGGATATACTATTATAGACCGTGAAATTATTGAGAAGGCAATTCAAGAAAATAAACTCCCTGTTGATAGAGAATATTCTACAAGCGAAATTGCAAAACTTAGTGAGAAAGTTAATGCTGATATACTTGTTCAGGGTTTTGTTTCCGAAGCATCAGAATCCCTTGTTAGTGATGAACATACTATAAACTTCCATTTTAAGTATTACAGTAATAATGGAGTTTACGTTGGTGAAACTCTATATCAATACCGTGGAGGAGATACTGTCTTAGACCCGAAATTAGTAAATAAAGCGCTTATAAATATGCTGCGGCCTTTTGGTATTAAAAAATAAAGCAAATGGGGTAAGTTAAATTACCCCATTTTTAATTAAAACCTCTATTTAAAAACAACGGATATTTCATTTGTTTAATCACACAGTTTATAAAGGAATGATATATGGATAAAATTATTATATTGGATTTCGGCTCGCAATATACTCAATTAATTGCAAGAAGGGTAAGAGGGTTTAGAGTATATTGTGAAATATATCCTTTTCACGCAGATTTAAACAAAATAATCACAAAAGATGTTAAAGCAATCATTCTATCCGGCGGACCGTCCAGTGTGAATGCGGAGAATGCTCCGTTATTATCAGAAGATATATTTTCCTATAATTTACCCGTTTTAGGTATTTGTTATGGGATGCAGCTTACAGCTAAATTAAAAAATGCTAAAGTCGTAAAAAGTACGAAAAGGGAATACGGGTATGCTGAAATTGATATTTTAGAAAAAAGCCTTTTGTTTGAAGGCTTGGATAAAAGCCAAAAGGTCTGGATGAGCCATGGCGATAAAATAGAAGAATTACCGGCAGGGTTTTCATTAATTGCAAAAAGTGGAGACATACCTGCAGTCATGGAAAATCAAAAAGAAAGAATATATTGCCTGCAATTTCATCCTGAAGTTGTACATACTTTGCATGGAACTGAAATACTTGATAACTTTGTTTTCAAGATTGCAAATGCAAAACCTGATTGGGTTATGTCGTCTTTTATTGAGCATTCAATAGAAGAAATCAAACAACGGGTTGGAGATAAAAGCGTTGTGCTTGGTTTATCCGGTGGAGTTGACTCTTCCACGCTTGCAGTTTTGCTTAATAAAGCTATCGGTAAAAAACTTACATGTATATTCGTTGATAACGGATTGTTGCGTAAGAATGAAGCGTTGCGGGTTAAGGAAATTTTTACTTCTCATTTTGATGTAAATTTTGTACACGTTGATGAAACAAAGACTTTCCTTACTGCTTTAAAAGGTGTAGAAGACCCTGAAAAGAAAAGAAAGATTATCGGTAAAGTTTTTCTCGATGTATTTAACAAACACGCAAAAGAGTTTGATTTTCTTGCCCAGGGCACTTTATATCCTGATGTAATTGAATCCGTAAACGTTAAAGGTCCTTCTGATACAATTAAGACCCATCATAACAGAGTAAAAGGAGTGCTTGATTTAATTGAGCAGGGAAAAGTGATTGAGCCTTTTGAAGAGCTTTTCAAAGACGAAGTTAGAGAAATCGGACGTGAACTTGGAATGCCTGATGAAATAATTAATCGTCATCCGTTCCCCGGCCCGGGGCTTGCAATCCGTATTCTCGGTGAAATTACAAAAGAACGCCTTGAAATATTACGGGAAGCAGATGCAATTGTGCTTGAGGAAATAAAAAGAGCAGGGTGGTATGAAAAAGTGTGGCAGGCATTTGCAGTTTTGCTCCCTGTAAATACAGTCGGTGTAATGGGCGATGAACGTACTTATGACAACGCGCTTGCATTCCGTTGTGTGGAAAGTGTTGATGGAATGACAGCTGATTGGGTCAGGCTGCCCGGCGAATTATTGCAGTCAATTTCAAGCAGAATTATTAATGAAGTTCAGGGCATTAACCGCGTTGTATATGATATTTCATCAAAACCTCCTGCAACAATTGAATGGGAATAGGCTTTAAGATACTTATAATCTTACTGCGAAAATACTATCAAAATTATTCTAAATTAAATTTATTTAATAGACTTGAATTAATTTATATTATATAGTGTTTATGTAATAATTCAATTTGAAGGATAGTGTTATGCGGAGTAAAAAAATAGGATTGGCTTTACAGGGCGGCGGTTCATACGCTGCGTTTACTTCAGGTGTTTTAAAAGCTATGTTTGAAGAAAAAGGTATTATTGATAAAGAATTTGTTCATTCAATAAGCGGAACTTCAGGCGGAGCTTTAAATGCTATGCTTTTGGGCCTTGCTATTCATGAAGGTAGAAAAGACCCTGTTGAATATGTTAAAAACTTATGGAAAATTAACCGTCTGGAAAGTTTGTTAAAAGATAAATTTAAAACGTTAAAGCTCGTACCGGATGATTTTTTAGCGAGGCTGGTTGGTATAGGTAGAAAAATTAAAGATACAATTCCTTCTTTATCCGCTGCTTTTGAAACATCTGCCAAAGCAACGACTTTTGTTTTTGACACCATAAATGAAGTAGTACATGACGCTGCGAAATCCTTGCCTAAGGATTTAAATACTGAGTTTTTAGAGAATAAACCGCCATATGTAACAGTCGCGGCAACTGAAGCTAAATCAGCAAGAGCGCATTATTTTACTAATAATACTACAATGGTTAACAGATACAATAAACTTAAAATAGGCAAATATCATCAAGCCATGAATCCTTTGACGCTAAACGGAGTTTATGCTTCAATTTCCCATCCTATTATATTTAGAAGTTTAACCATGGATGATAGGAAATATTGGGACGGCTATTATACAAGTAACCCTCCGTTTATTTATCTTTTCAGGGAAGGCTGTGATGAGGTTATACTTGTGCGCCTTGTGCAGATGAGTCGTGAAGAAATTAAAGAAGACCTTAAATCCGTTTCTGATCGAATTGAGGAGATTGTCCAAAACAGTGTAATCAATATGGAAATATTAACTTATTTCTCAATGCGGGAAATGTTATATAACAACGAAAAAGTATTGAAAAGCGCTAACCTTGAACTTGCTAAAGGCAAGTTTTCCTTAAACAAAGTTTTTCATGAAATCCGCCTTATGAAATCAGGAAACATTAAAGATGAAGGTTTTCCTTTAAGCGAATTCGTTGATAAACTAATCAGATTGGGTAAAAAAGCTGTAAAAAGTAAAAACGGCTTTGCTAGTGAATATTCTAACATTAAAAATAAACGCCTTCATGTGTTAACATCGGTTGATTTTGAAACGGAAGAAGTTCAGTCCACTACAATAGATTATGATAAATTGTTGTTTGAAGAAGATTAATTAAAGCAATGTATAAATCATAAAAAGAAAATTATCTTTATTTCTAATCAAATTTACTTAATTATTTTATTGAATTTTGAACTGGCTTATTATATTTTATAAACAAATATTGTAAAGAAAATTTTAATAGTATGTATGCACATTTTAGTTTCCCAAAGTTATCAATAACGAATAAAATCCTGATTTTTTCAGTTTTAGGCGTAAGTGGATTTTTTTTATTAGGCCGATCTTTCGGCATTGGTGCAATGAAGTATTTTTCTCTGTTAGCAGTTTGGTCACAGGATTACTTTATGCCCTGGCAGCCAGTAACCCATTTTTTAATTAATCCCAGTATTTGGTCACTTTTATTTAATTGTCTGGCAATCTGGATGTTTGGAAGTGTAGTGGAGCAGCGGCTTGGCACAAAGAGGTATGTAATTGTTTTTGCAATTTCTGTGTTATCAAGCGCTTTCTTTTTTTGGGGATTAAGCTATCCCATGGGGCTTCCAAAAGCGGCGTATTTTGGTATTAACTCCGGGGTATTGGCTTTATTATTTTCATTCGCGTATTTTTGGCCGAATTCGAAAGTATATGTTTTTGGTATTTTTCCAGTAAAAAGTAAATGGCTTGTTCTAGTATTTGCTGCAATTATGCTGTTGTCTTCCTCAAGCAGCTTTGCGGGCAGAGGTAAATATTTAGGCCTTGTTTCTATATCAAAATTGCTTGGGATGTTGATTGCGCTAGGGTATGTTCATGTTTTATATATAGAATACGCTTTTTTACGTTCTTTTATAGGCAGGTTTAAGAAAATATATTCTAAAGAGGATAATTATTTAAAACCCGTTAAAAGTACGAGAAATTCATATATGGATAAAAATAGAAAACCCGCAAAACAAGGAGATAAAGTCGTTGGGCTAAAAGATTGGGAAAAGAAAAAAGTTGATTTACTTTTAGAAAAGGTTTCTAAGTATGGAATAAATTCGCTGGATAAACGTGAAAAGGAATTTTTGGATAGAGTTAGTTCCAATTATTCTTCCTCCGAGGAAGAAATTTGAAAGTAACTCAACAAAACGGTTTTATCATAGTTGATGTAAAAGTAATTCCAAAAAGTTCCAAAAATACGCTTGACATAATCGGGGATTTAATTAAAATCAAGCTTAAATCACCGCCGGTTGACGGGAAAGCAAATAAAGAATTAATAAATTTTTTATCCAAGTTCCTGAAAGTTAAAAAACATGATATAGAAATTTTGCGCGGAGAAACATCAAAAAATAAATCCATTAGGATAGCAAATATTACGAAAATAGATTTTATAAAATTGGTTGGAGGAAATTAATGGCTAAGGCAAAGATTGCGATAATTGGTGGAAGCGGAACTTATAATGTAGATGGTGGAAACGAAATAGAAGAAATGAAAATAGAAACGCCATTTGGTGACCCTTCGGATACAATAAAAATTGTTGAAATAGAAGGTAAAAATGTTGCTTTTTTACCTAGGCATGGCCGGGGACATAGGTTAATGCCTACAGAGTTACCCGTTAGAGCCAATATGTGGGCTTTAAAAAGCCTGGGAGTAGAGTGGATTGTTACTGTCAGCGCAGTTGGGAGTTTGCAGGAAGAAATTAAACCTAGAGATTTCATTATACCGTCTCAGCTTATTGATAGAACAAAAAGTAGGGTGAATTCATTTTTCGGTGATGGAATTGTAGGCCATGTTCCTTTTGCAGATCCGTTTTGTCTTGAATTAAACGAAATATTAGAGAAATCAATGAAAGAAATCAGGGATATTACAGTGCATACTGACAAACTTTATGTTTGTATGGAAGGGCCTTTATTCAGCACGATTGCAGAATCCAATCTATACCGGTCATGGGGAGCGGATATTATTGGTATGACAGCTTTACCTGAAGCAAAACTTGCGCGTGAGGCAGGTATGTCTTATTCCTGTATTGCCATGAGCACTGATTATGATTGTTGGCATCCTGAGCATGACAGTGTAACACTTGACATGATAATCGGGCACATGACTGCAAATACAAAAAATGCGCAAAAAATATTACCTCAGATAATAAAGAATATACCCGAAGATAAACATAGCCCTTATAAAGACATCGCTAAAACAGCAATTATTACAGATAGAAAATTAATCCCAGCGGAGGTTAAGAAAAAACTTGAGTTATTATTTGGAGAATATTTTTAAAACACGTTTGGCTTTTATATTAATCTTTATTACAATGTTTACTCTAAATGTTTTTTCAGCGCAAAAACAGATTGAACCGAAGAAAACAGTTAAAAAAAAGCCGGTAAAAAAGCAGATTGAGTTTAAAGAACCAAAAAGTAAAATACCCATGGTTATTGAACTTAAAGATCCGCTTGAGATTGAACAAAGCCAGCTTTTTTTTCCAAAGAATGTTTTCAAGGAATTTAAATTAGAGTATAAGGAATATAGAGAAACTCCTTTCCGCAGAGGAGAAATTATTTTCTTCATTTCTTATCCCTATATATATATGTATAATCTGGTAATACTTGAAACTATAATGAAAACGAGAATGGGCGCTAAAAAGGGATTAAGTAGTTATCATTATATTTTTATGTTGATAATAAGCGGTATAGTTTCAGGATTAATTGCTTATGATGATAACGTATATATTTATTCAAACAGAAAAGAGAGAATTGAAAGAAAACAAAGATTATCCAAAAGATTTGATTTTGAGATAATGATTTATAAGTTTTGAAATACAAAAATTATGAGGATGAATTATGAATTATAGAGATACTCTGAACCTTCCCAAAACAGATTTCCCCATGCGGGCAAATCTTTCAAACAGAGAACCGGGTTTTATTGAAAATTGGGAGAAAGAGAAGATATACGATAAAATTAGACAATCAAGTAAGGGAAAAGATGTATTCGTATTACACGACGGTCCCCCATATGCTAACGGTAATATTCATATGGGCCATGCTTTAAATAAAGTACTTAAAGATATTATTGTTAAAATGAAAAATATGCAGGGGCATGACGCACCGTATATTCCGGGTTGGGATTGCCACGGGCTGCCTATTGAACACGAAGTTGTAAAAAAGTTAGGAAAAAAAGCTAAGGAAAAAACTCAAGACGAAATAAGAAAAATGTGCCGTGAATATGCAGCTAAATTTGTGGAACTTCAAAAACAAGACTTTAAGCGTCTTGGCGTATTCGCTGATTATGATAATCCTTATCTTACTATGAGCCATGTTTATGAAGCCGGTATTGTTAAAGTTTTTGGTGAGTTATTTAAAAAAGGCTATATTTATAAGGGTTTGAAGCCAATTCACTGGTGCGGAAATTGTAAAACTGCGCTTGCCGAAGCTGAGATAGAATACAATGACTCTCATGTTTCACCTTCTATCTATGTTAAATTTCCCATAAAAAATAGAGACAACGAATATATCTTAATATGGACAACGACTCCATGGACATTGCCTGCTAATGTTGCTGTGGCATTACATCCTGATTTTGAATATGTTTATCTTGAAAACAACGGAGAAAAATACGTTGTTGCTAAAGAACTTTCAGACGGAATTTTAAAAGATACAGGGCTTGATTTAAAAATCGGTTCAAATGTAAATACAAAGGAATTAGAAGATACATCTTTAGAACATCCTTTTATCAAAGACCGTGATATTAAAATAATTTTCGGTAATCACGTTACTCTTGAAATGGGTACCGGTGCGGTTCATACCGCTCCTGGACATGGCCAGGAAGATTACGTTGCCGGCTTAAAATATAACCTTCCAATATTGTCTCCTGTAAATGATAGAGCAGTTTTTACAAGCGAAGCAGGTGAGTGGGAAGGTATGCATGTATTTAAGGCAAATGAAAGTATCATGGAAAAGATGACTGAAAACGGCTCACTGTTGTATTCATCTGAATATACTCATTCATATCCTAAATGCTGGCGGTGCAAAAAAGACGTTATTTTTCGCGCAACACCGCAGTGGTTTATGCAGGTTGAAAAAGACGGCTTAAAAGAAAAGGCTATGACCGCAATCAAAGATGTTAAATGGGTTCCGTCATGGGGAGAAGTCCGCATGAATAACATGCTTGAAAACCGCCCTGACTGGTGTTTATCCCGGCAGCGGGCATGGGGAGTTCCTATTCCCGCGTTTACTTGTGAGAAATGCGGTGAAACTTATATGACCGCAGAAAGCGTTGATTTGTTTGCTGAAATTGTTCAAGAATACGGTGTTGATATATGGTTTACAAAAGACGCAAAAGAGCTTTTACCTAAAAATGCAAAATGTTCCAAATGCGGCGGTGAAGAGTTTTCTAAGGAAAAAGATATTCTCGATGTATGGTTTGATTCCGGTGTAAGTCATTTTTGCGTATTAAATGAAAGAGGCATTAGTGAAATTGCCAATATATACCTTGAAGGTTCTGACCAATACCGCGGATGGTTTCAATCATCGTTATGGCCGTCAGTTGCTATTAAATCAAAGCCGCCATATAAAGAAGTAATTACCCACGGGTTTATGCTTGATGAAAACGGCAGGGCTATGAGTAAAAGCCAGGGAAATGTTATTCCTCCCATGAATATTATTAACAAATACGGCGCTGATATTTTAAGGTTATGGGTAGTATCCGAGAATTATCAGGATAATATTAAACTCGGCGACAACTTACTTAAACAGGTTGCAGATGCTTATAAAAAAATCCGTTTTACATTACGGTTTCTAATGTCAAACCTTTATGATTACGATAACGTAAAAGATAGAGTTGCATATCAGGATTTTGATGATTTATGCCGTTGGGCAGTTTCAAGATTGGCCGGTGTAAAAGAACAGGTTATTACTGATTATAATTCTTATACTTTTCATAAAGTATTTCAAAAGATTCATTTATTCTGTGTAGTTGATTTATCAAACTTTTACCTTGATATTATTAAAGACTGTTTATATTCAGATGCAAAAGACAGCCAAAAACGCAGAATGCACCAGACAGTGCTTTATGATATACTCGTTGCTTTAACCCACTTACTTGCGCCTATATTAACGTTTACTTGTGAAGAAGTATATAAAGTGTTTTTTGATGAACAGGGCAGCGTTCATACCGGAGTTTTTCCTGATTTTGCGGAATATGAAATCAACGAAGAACTTAATTCTGATTTTGAAATTATTTCCAGCATGAAGGAAGATGTTTACAGGGCAATTGAACAGGCCAAAAATAACGGAATTGTGGGTAATAATTTGGAGTCAAGTGTTATTGTGGGTACTGATGAAAAGGAAAAAATTGAAGTATTAAAAAAGTATGAAGATAAATTAAATGAATACGTTATTGTATCCGGATATAGTTTAACTGATACAACAACAGACGATTATTACGTTGCACCGAATAACTTTAAAATTAAAGTTAATAAAGCAACCGGTGAGAAATGCGAAAGGTGCTGGATATTTTACGATAGTGTTGGAACTCATGATGAGCATCCGACACTTTGTGACAGGTGTTACAATGTCGTTGTAAATGATTATTCATAGGGAAATTAAAATGTTGAATTTTTTAAAAGAAAAAGTACTGCCGAAAATATATTTTTATCTAATTCCTGTATATTTTTTACTCGATATATTTACCAAATTATTGGTCGTTTCATATTTACCTTTTCATAAATATGTGCCAATTTTCGGAAAATACGTCGGCTTTACTTATATTTTTAATAAAGGCGCGGCGTTCGGCCTTTTTCATAGTGTAAATCCTCTTATAAAAAATATTCTTTTTACTATTGTTACACTTGGAGCAATCGTTTTTATTTTTTATTTGTTATTAAAAACGTATAAAGGGCAGAAAATCCATATGCATGCCTGTGCTTTAATTTTAGGCGGAGCTTTTGGAAATGTGTCGGATAGAATTTTAGGATACATGATTTACGGCGCCATTAATGACGCGGGGTTTAATGCAGGAAGAAAATTTAAATTATTTTTCGGCAAAGTAGTAGATTTTGTAAATATCGGTGTGGGCCGTCCGCATGGTAAATACCGCTGGCCGTATTTCAATTTTGCGGATGCTTGTATTACAATAGGTTTAGTAATTTTAATTGTTTTAATTCTTTTCACTAAAGAAGAAAATGCAAATAATACAAACAAAACTGAAAATGATACCGATAATAAGGATGATGAAACTATAAAAACGGGTATAACTTAAAATCAATGGACGAATTAAAAGAAGAAACTCTTGATAATCTCATCAAAAATTTTGCGGTTATTTATAATATAAGTAAAAGCCAGTGCGAATACTTAAATGAATTAATTAAACTGGAAGATGATATTAAGCTTTCTAATGACGCACAGCTTACTATGGTTG
>CALGPD010000018.1 GCA_937960625.1 uncultured Spirochaetia bacterium
AGTAAGGCCATTATATGCTAATAGTACCGGCAAGTCAAACTATAATAGATTATTATATTAGAATATTTAGAAAAGAATTTCAGTATATTAATACTCCAGTTTAACCATAAGTATCCAATTCAAACGTAGCCTCTAACAATGTTTTAAATTTCTTTTTTAGTAGTAATTCTTTTTTAATTTCTGCATCGAGTATTTTATAAAAAAAACTGAACAGATTAATAACAATGTAAGATTTATTCCTTAAATTAAAACTTTGAGTTATCTCTTTTATTTTTATTTTGTTCACACGTTTTATCTTTAGAAACATGTCATGTGTTAATGATGTTGAAAGCATAATGATTGTCATAAACATTTCAATAGCTTTGATTTTTCTTATCCTAATATTTTCAATATCAAATTTACTTTTTATAGTTTAAAAATAATTTTCAATGCTCCAGCGGCGAAGATAATTTTTTAAAATACGACCGCCACCGGAATTTGAGGTAATCATTTTCGTTGTTAATAAATACAAAGGTTCTTTTGACAATCCTGTTTTCTTTGTTTTACATCTTGGAACGACTATTACTAAGGTTAACGGATCAGGAGAATCATTTAAAAAAACAACAGTATGATAGATACCCGAAACGGGTTTATTTTTATAGTAAGGAACAATATGCCTTTGAATTTCTTCAATAAAAAAATAATTATTTCTTTCGCCCCAAAGATATTTTCTTTTTTCTGTCAAACGCAATATAAGCTAGTAATTATTTATCAGCAAATGATTTATAATTATCCCTCTGTCAAAGCCCCTATCCAAAATCAGTGTGCTTCGATTATCGCATGCTTTTATTAAAGCATCAAAGTCATTCATTATCCAATCATTTTCGCTGGTAAAACCTTTTTCAAGAAAACTCGATATTTTAAATATTAAAGGAGAAAATTGACCATAATGATATACTCCCGCGCATCTCACTATATAACCGTCTTTGGTTGTTTTTTCGCTGCCATCATAAACCTGGCAGATATCTTCGAACTTAAAATTATAATCAGGTTTACCTTTTTTATTTTTAGAAATATCAGACAGGTCATAAATAATCATGGAATCATCGTGAACCTTATAACTCTCAAGAGTTAAAAATCTTTTCCATATTTTTTCAAAAGGTAAATCAGTTCTTGAGAAAAAGCGGTAGAACCTTTATGCTTTGGCTTTAAAGTTTAACGTTGTTTTAAAACGGGATAATTCGCTAATTAATGATTTTCCCGTTAAAACTATTGTGATGCAAATATCTAAAAATACTTTCTTCACTCGTGAATCACTAAAAAATATCTTGTACGCTTCAAACTTTTTGCGTAAATTTTCTTTAATTGCAAATAATTGCATAACAACCTCCCTGTCTGTTTTTGCTTTATACACTTAAAAATAAGAATTTTGGGACGTTTTTTTTATCGCTCTAAAAAATATTATAAATTCAACTTACAGAGTTATGGGTAAACTGGAGTTAAATTACATTTTAAGAAAAATCAGTTTAAATATTAACGTGAATTTCGATTTAAATTATAAATTTATTTTTTCGAAATATATGATTTTTTATTAAATCAAAGAAATCGCTTCGTTACATTCGTTCTTCGCAGTAACGTTAAACTTTAGAAAATTGTGGTGTTTTTTTTATATCGAATTTCGCGTTATTATGTATCCCTAAGAAGGGTAAAGCTTTTTCTATGAATTAAACAGGGACCAAGTTTCTGAATTGCTTCACGGTGTGCTTTGGTAGGATAGCCTTTATGTTTTATAAAATTATATCCCGGGAAAACTGAATCCATGTGTTTCATAATTTCATCCCGCTCAACCTTTGCTAATATTGAAGCTGCCATTATTGAAGCAGATTTCGTATCCCCTTTTTTAATTGCTTGAACCTGCATTTCAGGAAAACTCATTGGCATGGCATCTGTCAAAACAACTTTTGGTTGTAGTTCCAACGAGTTTAACGCGTTTAACATTGCCAACTTTGAAGCTTGATAAATATTAATCTCGTCTATCTTATTATGATCAATATAACATACAGAATAGCAAACCGCTTTTTTTATTATTATTTCATATAGCAAAAATCTTTTTTTTTCAGATAATTTTTTTGAATCATTTAATCCGCTGATTTTTTCCGAAGGGTTTAAAATTACTGCACTTGCGACAACGGGCCCTGCAAGCGGGCCTCTTCCTGCTTCATCGATGCCGGCTAATAATTCGCCGTCATTAATAAAACTTTTATCAAAATCATAATTTGTCATTGTTAATAAGCAGAATATTAATAATAAAATTTATTTAGATATAATAAAACTTTGCATATTTTAAAGTTAAATTTTCTATCTAGAATATCTTTTTTCACGAACTTGAGCTTTTTTACCAACACGTTGTCTTAAATAATAAAGTTTAGAACGGCGTACATGGCCTCGTCGTGTTACTTCAATTTTATCTATAATCGGGCTGTGGATTGGAAAAGTTCTTTCAACACCAACACCGTAAGAAATTTTTCTTACTTTAAAACTTTTGCCCGTGCCTGAGCCCTTGATAGACATTACTGTTCCTTCAAAAACCTGTATACGTTCTCTTTTACCTTCAATAATTTTAACGTAAACTTTTACGGTATCACCAATTTTAAACTTAACATGCTCTTTTAAAAACTTTTCTTCAACGCTTTTTATTTCTTTCTGTATATCATGAGCCATGATAATTCTCCTTAATATGATTCTTTATAATCTTTAGTTCGTTTTCATTCAAAGCCCGGTTTTTTAACAAATCAGGCCTTGTCTCATAAGTATTTATTAATGCATTTTCAAACCGGTGTTCACGGATTTTTCCATGATGTCCTGACAGATAAACCTCAGGAACTTCAAACCCGTTATAATTTTCCGGTCTTGTATATTGCGCGTATTCTAATAAACCGGAAGAAAAACTCTCTTCTTCCAGACTTTTTTCATTTTCTAAAACATCGGGAATTAGCCTTACCAAAGCATCAATTATTATTAATGCAGGGCATTCTCCACCGGTTAAAACGTAATCTCCTACCGAAACTTTTTCATTGGCAATCATTGAAAAAATACGGTTATCATATCCTTCGTACCGTCCCGCAACTAATGTTATAACATTTTCACCGGAAAGCTCTTTTGCATAATTCTGATCAAACTTTTTACCGTCCGGGCTCATAAACAATATACGCCCCGGGTTTTCAGTACTATTTATTGCATCCATAATAGGCTGGCAAAACAGAACCAATCCTGCCCCGCCGCCGTAAGGGTAACCGTCGCATCGTCTATGACGGTCTTTAGTAAAATCCCTAATCTGCAATATTTCTATCTCAATTTCGCCGCTGCCGATTGCTTTTTTAAAAGGAGCAACGTTTTCAAAATAACTTTTAAAAATATCAGGGAAAAATGTTAATATTCTTATTTTCATTATATCCGGTTTTCCCTGAGAAAATTAAATATAATCATCAATGTTATCAAAGTATAACACTTTTTTATCCATATCAATTTCTTTTAAAACACCGTCAATTAACGGCAAAACTATTTCTTTTTTATCGTTGTCAACAAAAACCACATCTGAACTTCCGTAATTATCAACGTGAATAACTTTTCCGAATATTTCACCTTCACTCTTAATTTCAAAACCCAAAAGGTCATCCAGAAAATAAGCTTCCGTTCCATGGGGTAAAATATCTTCACGTAAAAAGTAAACAAGTTGATGTTTTAGCGTTTCCGCCTGCTCCCTTGTTTCAATTCCGGGAATCTTAACTATTTCAGGTTTATCCGGCCTTCTGTCAAGAATTTTTTTTTCTTCAAATCCCTGTCCGGCCTTAATAAACAGTCTATTAAATTGTCTTATATCATATCTGTTTTTATTATTAACAGTAATTTTGAAATACCCTTTTAATCCAACGGGCTTTCCAATCTTACCTAACAAAATATAATCTTCCATAATAGGAATCTTATAAAATCTCCAGCATTACTCTTTTGCCGGTTTTTGCAGCGCATGCATTTACAATAGTACGTATGGATTTTGCAACTCTGCCCTGACGGCCGATAACTTTTCCCACGTCTTCCTGTTTAACGCGCAATTCTATAATTGTTGAGCGCTCTCCTTCAACTACATTAATATTTACTTCTTCCGGATAATCTACTAACGATTTTACTATATATTCAACGAGCTCTGTCTCTTCCATAGCTATCTCCTCTTTCGTACAGTATCAATTTTATACGTTTATTATACTACTTTCTTGATAATTTTTCTTCAAGTCCGGCTTCTTTTATTAATCTTTTTACAGTTGGGCTGATTTGTGCGCCGTTTTTATACCATTTTAATAATTTTTCTTCGTCAAACTCGAATCTTTTAATTTGTTTTTCATATTCAGAAATTCTTGGATGATAATATCCGATTATCTCGATATTTCTTCCGTCTCTTGCATTTCGAGAATCAGTTGCTACTATTCTGTAAAACGGCTTCTTTTTTGTTCCTGCTCTTTTTAACCTTAACTTAACCAAAATTCCTCCTCGGTCTTACTTGTAATCTTTAAATTGTGATAAATCTATATTTCCCATATCAGGCATTCCGCCTGGTAATCCGCCGGGCATTCCTCCGGGTAATCCGTCTAAACCCATTCCTGCCATCTGGTCATCCATTCCCATCTGGCCAAGCATTTGCTTCATCTTAAACGGGTTTTTCATGACTTTCTTCATCATTTTACGCATCTGAACAAACTGGTTTAAAAACTTGTTAACCTGATTTAATGGCAATCCGCAGCCTTTTGCAATTCGCTTTCTCCGCGCCGGGCCTATTATTCTATGATTTGTTCGTTCTTCATGAGTCATGGATAAAATAATGGCCTCGGTATGATTCATGGATTTATCATTAAACTCTTGTTTGCTTTTAAAATTGCGGAAAATAGGTATCATATCCATTAAACTTCCAAGATTACCCATTTTCTTTATCTGCTGAATTTGCATTAGAAAATCTTCCAAATCAAACTCGTGTTTTTTAAGCTTTTCTTCTAACTTTCTGGCATTTTCAATATCAATGGTTTCCGCTGCTTTTTCAACAAAAGAAACAATATCGCCGCGGCCTAAAATACGCCCCGCTATTCTTTCCGGATGAAACGGCTCTAAATCATCAATTTTTTCACCCACACCGATAAATTTAATCGGAGCGCCGGTAACGCGTTTAATTGATAATGCAGCTCCCCCGCGTGCATCGGAATCAAACTTTGTTAAAATAACACCGGATATTCCTAAACGGTTATCAAACTCGGAAACAACATCAACAACGCTTTGGCCTGCCATGGCATCACTAACGAATAAAATCTCATCCGGTTTGGTTTGCTTTTTAATCTGCTCAAGCTCTTTCATCATCTCATCATCGATTTGAAGACGGCCCGCAGTATCTATTATAATTACATCCTGATCACGGTATTGTTTTAAAGCGCCTTTAACTATTTTCTCAGGCTTTTCTTTTAACCCACCGCCGTAAAAAGGAACGTTTATCTGTTTTGAAAGTACTTCCAGCTGGTCCTGCGCTGCCGGGCGGTAAATATCCGCTCCAACAAGAGCAACGCTTTTTTCTTTTTTCTTCTTTGCAAACTGCGCAAGTTTTGCGGCAGTTGTGGTTTTACCACTGCCCTGTAAACCTACAAGCATTATAACACTGGCGTTTTTACCCGTTATTTTTAAATCTTCGTTTGTGCCGCCCATAAAGTCAACGAGTTTATCATGCACGACTTTAACAAACATCTGCGTTGGATTTACATTTTTAATTACTAATTCACCGGTTGCGTCGTCTTTTAACTCGGCAACGAAATCCCTGACAACTTTATAGTTAACATCAGCTTCAAGAAGCGCGAGTTTAATCTCGCGTATACCGTCACTGATATTGCGCTCGTTTAATTTTTTCTTTTTGCCAAGTTTGTTAAGTACTTTTGTAAATCTCTCTTCGAGTCCCTTTAACACGGTAAATCCTTAGTATATAAATAAATAACATTTCCGCGCATACATGCACGGAATAGTAACAAAATTTATTGAAACTTGGTTTTTTTGTCAAGACAAAATAGAAAAACATTGTAATATAAGGCATAAACTGTTCTCAATAATAGAATTTACACATTACCGCAGCATTGACCTATACGCCTATCGTAAAACGTATTTGGATGCCTGAAAAATTTGTTTTTTACAATATGCCTTATAAATCGATATTAATTTTTAACCACAAAAAAATTCATAATTTAAAAACAATTTAGCCGGGTTTATATATTCATATTGCCGAAAATTAAATAAACAAAAGGTTTTTTATATGATTGAAATAATTCTCGGTATTACGATATTCGTATCATTGCCTACAGCGTATATAATCTCAACAGAAAATTCAAAAATCCGTTCTATATTCACACGCAAAGCTTTAGGTTATATTGATATTCACGTTGCCGGGATTTTAAACGTTAATGATAAACTCGATATATTAAACATAGCGTACCTACTAAAATACGCGGACCTGTATTTTTGTTCCAGCAGATATATTGATGCTTTAAAACATTACAAACAGATTATTAATATTATTTCGTTTAACTATTTAAGAAATGGAATTAAAAAACCGTTTATTTATGAAATGGAAAAACACGTTATTGATAGAATGGCATGTTCGGTTAAGGAATATAAAAAACATGAAAAAAGGATAAAAATCGCGGGTTGTATTGTTTAAAGAAGCGTTTCATCATTTGCTTTAGAAATCATCTCTTTAGCGTATTCAATTGATTTTCCGCCCATGTTATCCCCGCCAAGCATTCTTGCAATTTCATTGATTCGTTCTTCATCAGATAAAGCTTTTATGCTCGTTTTAGTTCTCCCTTGCTCTTCAAATTTATGAACCTTAAAGTTTGAATCCCCCATACTTGCTATTTGTGCAAGATGTGTAATGCAGATAACCTGTTTATCTTTAGAAATAGATTTTAATTTTTTACCCACATTATACGCTGTTTCTCCCCCAATACCCGTATCAATTTCATCAAAAACAAGAGTACTCACGTTATCCAAACGCGCGAGTATGGATTTAACAGCGAGCATAACACGGGATAATTCACCGCCGGACGCGACTTTCTTTAATTGCCTAAGTTCTTCCCCGGCGTTGGTTGAGATTAAAAATTCAACCCGGTCTATACCGTTTTCCGTTACTTTTATTTTTTTGCCTTTAAAATCAAAAAAACTGTTTTTATCGCCAACGTATTTAAAATCAATTGAAAATTTTCCTTTATCAATACCTAAACCCGAAAGTTCTTTTTCAATAAGCGCGCTTAAATCTTTAGCTGCTTTTTGCCTTAGACGGGATATTTCAAGAGCTTTTTCCGCGGCATTATTCTCAAGTTCCAGAATAGAGGTATTTAGCTCTTTCATTTTTTTCACGCTTTGATTAATTTCTTCAACTTCCTTTTTTTTCTCTTGTGAAAAGTTTAACAGCTCTTCAACATCAAGACAGGAATATTTCCGCAACAAGTCTCTAATTTTTGTAAGCCTGTTAGTTAATTCATCAGCCTTTGCCTGTGAGAATTCCAAACCACCCCTATAATCAGATAAAAGCTCCTTTACGTTTTCAAGCTTATATAAAACTTCCTGCATTTCGTTTAATATATCCTCAATTTCGGTATCAAGTGAAACAATCCCCGATATAGTGCTTATTGCTTTCTCAAGAGAATGGATTGATGAATAATCGCTTTTATATACGTTGTTATATGCCTGTTTTGACAACTCGGATATTTTCTGCGAGGCATTTATTTTTTTTATTTCCTGTTCAAGCTCTTTTTCTTCACCCGGCTTTAGCTCAAGAGCATCGATTTCAAAAGATGCATGGGCCGATAATTCCAATATTCTGTCGCGTTCTTTTTCCAGCTTTTTTAATTTCAGGCGTTCGAGATATTTTTTCTGCAATTCTTTATACGTTTCCTGAAAATCAAACAAAAGTGTTTCAACATCCGCAAACCGGTCAAGAAGCATTATATGGTTATCAATTTTAAGCAAAGATTGATGCTCATGCTGGGAATGAATATCAACAAACAATTCGGAAATTTCCTTAACCTGATTTAAAAGCAACGTGTTTGAATTCACTTTACAGCGGTTCTTCCCGTCTTTAGTTATTTCCCGCCTGATAATCAATTCTCCTTCTGAAACGTCAATTTCATATATGGAGAAAACTTCAGGAATATTTTTATATCCAGATAAATCGAAAATTGCTTCAACGTATGCTTTATCTGCCCCGCTTCTAACAATATCGGGCGACATTTTATCCCCGAGCACAGCAGCAAGCGAGTTTAAAATTATTGACTTACCTGCTCCGGTTTCGCCTGATAATATATTAAGGTTATTGTTTAAATCTATTTCTAGATGCTCAATTAGAGCTATGTTATTAATAATAAGTGTTTTCAGCATAAAAATTGCAAATCGGTTATTTACCCGGTCTCCTTATATTGTCCAAATTTATAAAACACTTTTAAATTAGTCTATCCAGTGAAGCTTGTTTTTTAATATATTGAAAAAATCTCGTTTTGAAGATTTAACAATATCAGCAGAATATTCAGATTTCTTTATTATTATCTCATCACCGTATTCAAGTATAAGCCATTCCTGTCCGTCAGTAACAAGGCGTTCATCAAGCTTTTTAGATAAAAGTTTGATTTTAATTTCTGAAGAATCAGAGATAACAAGGGGCCTAACTCTTAAGGAATGGTTGCATATAGGGTTTAATATAATCGCGTGTGTTTGAGGTTGAAGAATAGGGCCTAAAGCTGATAAATTATACGCTGTTGATCCCGTAGGAGTTGATACAATAAGCCCATCTGCTTGATAAGTACAAATATAATCGTCATTGATATACGTTTCAACGGTTGAAATCCGCGATAAGGAGTTCTTTCCTATAACAAAATCATTTAAGCATATAAAAGAATTAATCAATTTTTTTTTCCGGTAAACATAAGCATGGAGCATCATTCTTTTATCAAGCTCATAATTTCCTGCTAAAAATAATTCCAGCTCATCAATTAATTCATCAGCCCGGGATTCAGTAATAAAACCGAGTTTGCCTATGTTTACGCCGATTAATGGAATAGAATATTTTACAAAAGTTCTTGCAGTGAATAGGAAGGTTCCGTCCCCTCCCATTGAAATGATAAACTTAATTTTTTCAGGATTAATATTTTTTAAATCTTTGTTAATGCGTTCGGAGTTTTCCTGGCCCGGGTTTTTACTATACTCTAATACATAATAACTTACTTCCCTGCTTTCAAGAAAATCTTTGGTTCGGGATAATAAGCCCGGTGCTTGTTTTTTTCGTTTATTAAAAACTATTACACAATCAACGGATATCATTTAAACATTGCCAGCGCGTCCTCAACGGAATCGTAAATCTCAAATAAATCAATTAGTTCAACAACTTTAAAAATTTTCTTAACGGAATCGCTCATATTTGCAAGCTTTAACGCTCCGTCTATACTTTTCAATTTGCGCATTGCCGCAATGAATATACGTAAACCACTGGATGATAAATACTGTACACCTTTTAAATCAAATAGTAGGTATTTTTCCCCTTTATCAATAATATCATTCACGGCCTGTTCAATTTCAAGAGATAGGTGAACATCTAACCTTCCTTCAAGTTCTATTATTGTAACCTTGTCGTCTTTTCTGGTCTTTAATTCCATTTCAACTCCTCCAAGCTTATTCTAGGTATTTCTTCATAATTAAATTATTGCGTTTTTGTTTTTCATCATGTGAAAAACGTAATTCATCCATAAATTCATTCATTAATATCAATCCGAACCCCCCAACTTCCCATTGGTCCAATTTAAATTTCGGCTTTTTACTTATTTCTGACGGGGGATGAAATTGATGTCCCCAATCATTAAGTTCGATTGTTAATGAAGATTCATCAAAATGAAATACAACATGAATATCTCCATTGTCTTTTCCTTCGTAACCATGCATAATAATATTGGTTACGGCCTCATCACAAGCAATGGCAATATTCTCGGTAATATCACTTTCGATTTTATGCTTTACACAAAACCTTTCAAGTTCCCCTATTACATAAGAAACTGTCGAAGTCTCACTTTTTACGTTTAATTCTTCCTTGTCCACATACACTCCAAGCTAGGACTGTTTGCCAAAATTTATAAAATAGTAAATCCGAATTTAAATAATGTCAATAAAAAAAAAACAAAACAGAAATTAATATTTAATTATTCATATAAACTGCCATTGACTTAGGAGTCTCAAATACTACTATTTTATAAAGCTCAATGTTTAAAGTATCCGTGACCGTTTTTGCCTCATCAAATATAAATTTTGCAATATTTTCTGCCGAAGGATTTAATTTAGTAAAAGGCTCAATATCATTCAAAAACGAATGGTCTAAAGTTGACAGCACGTTGTTTAAAATTTTTCTCAAGTCTTTAAAGTCAACTAAAATTCCAATTTCGTTTAGTTCATTTCCTCTTACATACATTTCCACATGCCAGTTATGGCCATGAAGATTTTCACATTTACCCTGATATTCCCTAAGTTGATGTGATGCTGAAAAATCTCCTTCAACTCTTAATTCGTACATAAAAACCTCATTAAATTTTAGGTAAAACTTTTGAAATCAAATCAACCTGTGAAGGCTGAAGTGTAGGATAAATAGGAACCGAAACCGTGTTTTTATAAACTTCTTCTGTATTCGGAAACCCGCCCTTATCAAGATTCAAATAATGATGCAGGGGTTTATATACAGGCTTCTTAACTTCAATTCCTTGTTTTTGGTATAAATCAATGGCTTCCTTAACCGGAAGTTTTACCCTTATCGGATAACGGTAATAAATATTCGGCCTGTCAGGATAATCCCCGGGTATTTTATGATTAACTTCTAAAAGCTTTTTATTATAAATATATGCAATTTCCCGGCGCACATTTATAAAATAATTTATTAAATCAATTTGCTTAAGCCCTAACGCTGCCTGCATATCCGAAAGTCTATAAGAATACCTTACTTTATAATCCTCTCGTTCATCATACTGAATTAAATCATGTATACTCTCAAGGTCTTTCTTTTTCTTACAAACTATAAAACCGCCCTGGCCAGTTGTTATCATACGCGTTGCATAAAAACTGAAAATTGCATAATCCCCGAAATTTCCCGTTTTAATTCCGGGATTTTCATCATTTTCCTCTGATATATCCTCTTGTGTTTTAATCTCCGCTCCTAAAGAATGCCCGCAGTCTTCAATTATAGTAATATCATTAAAGTTTAAAAACTGTTTTATATTAACGGGTAACCCGAAAAGATGGGGAATGATAATAGCCCTGGTCTTATCCGTTATCTTTGAACTTACATGCTCAAAACAGGGATGATAACTCCCGGGGTCAATATCCACTAAAACCGGAACAGCATTCACGTAGTAAATTACATCGAGAATTGTGGTATAATAATAACTGGGAATAATAATTTCTTCGCCGGGCTTAATGTCCAAAACTTTAAGAATAAGATGAAGCCCCGCCTCCGCGCTCGAAACAGATGTCCCGTATTTTGCTCCCAAATATTCAAGCAGTTTAAGTTCAAACTCTTGTGTTAAACTACCCGGCCCGATATTATCAGACACGAGACATTTTAATACATTTTCAAGATCCTTCTTCTTAATTGTTGGATTTGAATGTTTTATTAAACCTGTCATACTAACTAATCCATATCAATAAATTTTTTAATTTTCTTTTTGAAAGGCGGTTTAAGTATACCTTTTTCTGTAATAATGGCTGTAATGTATTCCGCCGGTGTAACGTCAAACGCGGGCGCATAAACTTTAATATCCTGCGGAGCTGTACGTTTGCCGAAACCCTCGGTCACTTCTTCTGAACCACGCTCTTCAATTGGAATATCCTTACCTTTTTTAATACTAAAATCAAAAGTTGATAAAGGAGCGGCAACGTAAAAAGGTATACCGCGTTTTTCCGCATTTATTGCAAGTGAGCAGGTTCCAATTTTATTTGCTACATCACCGTTTAGAGCAATCCTGTCTGCTCCTACTATACAAAAATCTATCTTTTTTGTATCCATTAAATTTGCTATTGCGTTATCCGTAATTAACGTTGTATCTATTCCGTTCTGCATTAATTCCCAGCAAGTTAAACGTGAGCCCTGCAGAAGAGGCCGGGTTTCGCAAGAATATGCTTTTAATTCCACGCCTTTTTCCTTTGCTTTATAAAACACGCTTAAAGCAGTTCCTATACCCGCAGTTGCAAGCGCGCCGGCATTACAATACGTTATACCTGTCATGCCGTTTTTAACAAGTTTAAGAGCGTTCTTTCCTATTTTATTGCATCTGTCAGCGTCATCATCCTGAATTTCACGCGCTCTTTCAAACATTGCATTCTTTATTTCATCAATGGTTTTATTTTTGTTCTTTTTAACCGTTGCCATTATTTCATCTAATGCCCAGAATAGATTCACCGCTGTAGGGCGCGTTCCGCGTAAATATTCAATAATGGGTTCAAGTTTAGTTTTAAAAGTTTTATAATCTGAAGCCTTAATGGATAAAGCCCCGAGATAAGCTCCGGCTGCGCCGGCAACACCGATTGCAGGCGCGCCTCTAACAGCAAGGCGCTTAATAGCCTCACCCATATTTTTATAATCTTTTATAACTATTGTTTTAAATTTATTGGGTAAAAGGGTTTGCTCAACAATCTCACATTCCCCTTGTCTAACGTCAATTGTCTTAAAATTCATAAAAAAACTAACTCCTGATTTTGCTGAAAATAACTATAAAGTAAAATAAAATTAATTTAAATATTCCGAATATTCTCCAAGGCCTTTTAAACAGTTTCAATAGCGGTTCCCAGCCTCTGTCTTTTATCCATAAAGGAGGCTGTTTTTTATAACCTGCTGAAATCTCTATTCCGTCATCAATGCCGAAACATACACTGGTAGGGCAATACTTTTTATTCTTTTTAATCCATTTTTCATCTTTTCCTTTTCCAAGGCCGACGAAAATAAAATCAGGTTCGGTTTTTCTTATTAATTCCCGGACATCTTTTTCTCTGCCCTTAACCATTTCAAGAGGAAAACTTCCACGAATTGAAATCTCAGGAAAACTTTTACGCGTTCTCGTTATACATTCATTCAGGATATCTCTCGAAGCCCCGACAAAAGTGATAGAAACGGGTTTCTTCTCATATTTTTTTATAAGTTGCATGAATAAACCAAGCCCCGGATCTTTTTCAAGTAACTTCCTCGTTACCAGTTTTACAGCCCAATTCAATAATTTTCCTCTAGGGATAACAATATCCGCTGTTTTAATTGATGATTTAATTTTTTTGGAAAATAAACCTTTCATAAAAAGTGTATAATTAACGTTAACTATATGAAGAAATTTCTTCTCTTCGATATGATTATCTATTATGTCTAATATCTCTTTATTAGTAACATTGGAAAAATTTGATATATAACTTACCTTCATATAACGTCCTAATTATACAGAATTATGATAGCTGATAGAAAAATAATATTAAAACACTTGTTATAGGTCAAAGAACTAATTGTAAATATTTTTTTTATTAAAAATTATCCAATAAAGTCTTAATTGAACAAAATTCACCACACATTGAGCATTCACTTAGCTTATCTGCTCCGGAACTCTCCCGGTATTTTTTTGCTTTTTCAGGGTCTATAGCGTATTTAAACATTTCATCCCAATCTAAATTCTTGCGCGCTTGTGCCATCAAATAATCTTTTTCCCTTGCGCCTTTTACACCCTTAACAATATCCCCTGCATGAGCAGCTATTTTCGTTGCTATTACCCCTTCACGCACATCTTCAATAGTTGGCAGCCTGAGATGTTCCGCCGGAGTTAAATAACATAAAAAATCAACACCATATGCCGCAGCCAAGGCACCACCAATTCCGCCCGCGAAATGGTCATAACCCACTGCTATATCAGTAACCAACGGGCCTAAAACGTAAAACGGAGCGCCGTGGCAAAGTTTCTTTTGTAATTCAACATTCAGGATTATCTGGTCAAGAGGTACATGCCCCGGGCCTTCAATAATAACCTGAACGCCTTTTTTCCATGCCCTATTAGTTAATTCACCGAGGACAATTAATTCTGCAATCTGCCCGCGGTCTGAAGCGTCATCAATACATCCCGGACGCATGCCGTCTCCAAGGCTAAGAACAACGTCATGCTCAACTAAAATATCAAGCAGTTCATCAAAATGCTCAAAGTAAGGATTTTCGTTTCCAGTAGACTGTATCCATTTAACAAGCATGGCTCCGCCCCTGGAAACTACATTGAGAATCCTGCCTTCGTTTTTCAAACTTGCAATAGACGACTTGGTAACTCCGGCATGAATTGTCATAAAGTCAACGCCTTGTTTAGCTTGTTCTTCAATTACTTTCAAAAAATCATTAATTTTCAAATCCTGTATTTGCCCGCCTGATGCCACAATATCATGGCTTGCTTGATAAATAGGAACAGTACCCAACGGAAGACGGGTATTTTCCATTATCTTTGCGCGGATTGCGTTAATATCACCACCAACGGATAAATCCATTACGGCATCAGCGCCGGCCTTTTCCGCGGCTATTAATTTTTCAATTTCATACTCAACATCATTCGCGATAGGTGATGTTCCGATATTCGCGTTAACTTTTGTTTTTAAACCTTTGCCCGTTGCGCATGGCAGTGTGTCTCTATTTTTATTTTTAAATATGGCAATATTACCAGCCGCAACTCCGTTCATTAAAAATTCCGGAGTAACACCTTCTTTTTTTGCTGTGTTTTTTATTATATCAGTTGTTTTATTGTTTAAAGCATCATGCCGTATACTCAACATTTTTTCCTTTACATTATTATTTGCGAAATTCTCTGGCAGTTTTGTCCGGAGTACCAGATTTTAATAACATATCCTTTACTGATATGTTAAAAGCGCCGGCTTTTCTCAATTTAGATATATTTGCCGCTTTAGTTTCAACGTGAAAAACTAAAGGAATATGGCTATAATCAAGTATTCCCTGAATTAAGTTAATTAATTCCTCATTATCTATTTTATTGGGCAATACTAAATCGTACATCAAATAATCTATGCTTAACTTATTTAAATTGTTTATCTGTTCGATAGATGAAACAGATATTCCAATCAATTTATCCTTACCCAAAATTTTTCTTGCGTCATCAGGGCTAATTCCCGTTTCAGTTAAATGAACACCGTCAGCTTCAACAGCCAGGCAAACATCAATTCTGGATTTTATCAAAAAAGGAATGTTAAAATTTTTACAAATTTCTTTTACTTCCCGGCCCTGTTTAACAAAATCCATGTCGCTTAAATCCGTTCCTTCCAGTATAACCGAAGTTACTCCGCCTGTAATTGCTTCTTCTATACACCGGGTAAAATCCGTTTTACTCGTTTTACTTTGAGCAATGAAGTTCAAGTTTAAAAATATCCCTCTGGGATGACTATCTCCAAAGTGTAAAAACACTTCACGTTCAAGCTCATAAAGTGAATACCGGATTTTTTTTAATCTCTGAAACAAATCCTTTTCATAACGTTTTACTTTAAGCAGCTCTTCAAGAACCCTGCTTGCTTCCTGGCAACGTAAAAAATTCGCCCTTAACAAATCCTGCGTATCTGTGCGTTCGCTTTCGTTTGAACCCACAATATCAAATCCTTCGTCATTCAGGGCATCACGGTAACTAATTCTGCCTCTAAAAGTCAGCTTATCAATGTCCGCGACACTGTGACGCAAATCTTTGATTCTAGGCAGCAAACCGGCAGCATTGTACTGGTAGCGCAGAATATCCTCAATAACCCGGAGACCTTCCCTTAGCCTGTTTATGTTTGCATCTATAGTTCTATAAAGTTCCAAAGTAGTTTGAAGTTAATCAAATAAAATCTCAGCGTCAATAAAACATTTTAGCAATTTAAAATTAAGATTTTAGAAACATTATAGAGGATAAAAAATTAAGTTTTAAAGTAAAATCACTAAATATGCCAGATAATTTCCGCTCTAATTTAATATACTTTTCAATTCAATTCTTTATTTATTTTCACTAAAACCTCAATTGAAGACCAAAAAATGAAAACCTCAAAAGAATTTCTGAGTTTGTTGGTAGGAGCATTAAACTTAACTGAAATATTGGGAATCTTAACCAACCTGTTAAGTTAAAAGAAAATCCTAATGTTAAATGCGGCATTAAATTTACCCAAATATCATCAAACTCCACTGTCATTGTAGTGTCTATACCCGTTGGTGAGCCTGCTGTATGTTTAACATTTACATCAAATGTGTAGGATTCCTTAACGTTATAAATATTTATAAAAACGCCTAAACCGGCATGCAGATTAATTGACTTGTATGTATAAAAAAGTTTTACAGCAATATCGATTATATAAATATACATGGATGTGTCACCATAACTTGTAAAATCATTTATATCAATTGCTCCGTTACCATTATCAAAACTATAATTTCCTTCCAAACCTCCGTCATAATAAATATAGTCATAAGTTCTATCTTCAGCTTTTGCAACAATCCAGTGGATTAAAAAACCGGAGGAAAGAAATAGTTTCAGTTTATTATTTTTGATTTCATCTGATTTTTTATTGTCGTAGAATTTCCACATTACATTTAATCCGACAAATTTGGGAATCATACTGCCCATTAAAGAAATACTAAGCTTTTTTGACAAGGAAAAACCTATTGAAAAAGATTTCCCCGGCGCAGTGAATAAACCTTCAGCGCCATAAAGATAATTTGATGATAAATCATTTAAATCGTCATGAGAACCGTCTTTAATTACAGCTGAAGATAGTGCGCCCCTAAAAGTAAAATTCTCAACTTCATCAATAATTATTGTCGAACCATTCAATCTAGTTTTTTCTATATCATAAAAATGTTTAAAAACAGTTACAAAATTTTTCTGTAAGGAATTTACAAAACTATTGTAAACAGCAGTAGACGGAAACTCACCCGTAATATCTGTACCAAAACTGACTTTAGATCTTGCACTGATTATTGATACTGGTAAAAGTAACGTACAAAATGTTATTATTATCATTATTTTATTTTTCATTTTGCATCCCTTGTATAATAAATACTCATCACTAACCAACAACATATATACATAGTAAAAACATTTTCAAGTATTTTTTTTGTTTAATCAAAATTTTGTACAAAATAAAACATTTTAGCAATTTAAAATTAAGATTTTAGAAACAAAAATAGTAAAGGGAGCAAACAGATTTTAATACAAATGATTATTAAAACATGGAATTGTTTCTTTATTTTCAAACCACAAATGAAAACTAGATAAACACAACATAAAATCGGCAGAAAGCAAGAATTCAAGCTTAAAGTCAAACTGTTTCTTTAAACCATGCTTTATGAATCCTCTCCAATCAGTGGGCTGTTTCTTCCCTTTTTTTCGCAATGCATATAAAAAAGCATCCGCTCTCTTTATTTAAAGGGGGCTTGTTAAAACCAACGTATTGCCAAACAAGCCGGGGGATTTAGAACAACTTCATTTCAAGATATTCAATCAACGCGTCA